>NZ_JBNPWQ010000057.1:0-21045 GCF_050433745.1 Sphingobacterium sp. HSC-15S19 | reverse complement strand
CGCAATGCTCTGTGAATCAATGTACCTTTCAATGGACTTTACATATCCATATTGTTGTCATAGCCATTCTTATGGAAAGCTTTCCATAATAAAGGCGAAAGTCTAAGAAAAAAGAAGTAATATTGTCAGGTCATCAGTTGGACTGAAAAAAGCCTTGTTAGAGGGGTCAGTATGTCCAGCGGAGGGGTCAACTTCAACATTATATCCATTTAACACACACCGATCTGCAGGTGTCAGAAATAGCTGATCTATTACAATTTAATGAAGCAAATTATTTTAACCGGTTTTTTAAAAAGATGACGGGTCTAACTCCTACAGCATACCGTCAAGACGCTTTGCAACTTATGAAAAGTCCACTTACTATTTAAATCGATAAAAAGTCCAATTATCGCCTCAATCCGTATAAGTCTTCTGCGGCGAACATTCTTGAAATTTGTATCATTTAACAAATAATAGAAATGTACAAATTAATTACAAATGACAGAACGGCCACAGACGTATCTATGTTCCCGGTTTATATTCTTTCTTTGGCAACTTTCATTGTTTTTTTTCAGGGATTCATGGTCGCGCCATTGCTTCCACTGCTATCCGAACAGTTTGGTACGACTACCCGGCATGTGAGTTTTATTGAACCATCTTACCTGCTCGGCTATGGATTGTTTACATTGGTATATGCGCCTCTAAGTGATCGCTTTGGCAGGTTCCGGATAATTACGCTGTGCCTAGTCATCTTTTCTGTATTGACATTACTGACCGCTTACGCCCATGGAATTAACCAGATGATTTTCCTTCGTTTGCTGACCGGCATCGGTGCCGCCGGTATTGCCCCCACAACCATTAGCTGGATCAGCGATCGGTACCCGTACGAAAAACGGGGGCACGCGCTTGGGATATTCTTTGGTAACATGGCAGGTGGCACAGCTTTCGGATCCAGCGCAGGCGCTTTGATCACATCGCTAGTCGGTTGGCAATGGCTTTTTATTGGCGTCGCGAGCATCGCGCTGCTTATTTTGTTGCTGATTGTCATGTATCAAAAGGACATATTTAAAGCAAATGAGATGATCCGTGGAGTTAAGGAGAACATTTTCCTCGTCTTCTGTAATATCCTGTCGAGCGGAAGAGCTAGGCATACCTATTTCTATGTTTTGTTTAACGGGATGTTCCATGGTGGTATTTTTGCCTGGCTGGCTTATTTTTTCTATAGAAACTATGGCCTCGACGAATTACAGATTGGGCTAGCCTTGTTGGGGTATGGTATTCCGGGCCTATTATTAGGTCCACTACTCGGAAAGCTTGCGGACCACTATGGAAGACAGAGAATAATACCTTTAGGTTTATTTTTGGGGGCACTTACCGTATTGCTGCTCAGCCAAAATCTAAATCTTGCAGCATCCTGTGTTTTAGTGGCTTTACTTTCACTCGGATTTGACCTCTCGCATCCTTTGTTTGCTGCTATTGTCACCACATTCAGTGCGCAAAAAGGAGCGGCGACAGGACTTTTTGCATTCTTTCTTTTCTCGGGTTATGGCCTTGGGAGCCTTTTACTGAGCCTGATTATCAATATCGGTCTGGAAAGCGCATTCCAGGTGTTCGGCGGGTGCCTTTTACTGGCAGCGATTTGCGCGATATTTGTTTTTAGGAAAGAGAAGTAGTTACTTAAATGCTGATCTCTGTAGTTCGTCATAGCATTGAATATATCTTATTTCATCGTTTAAAACAACTTGTTCCCCTGAGTGGTTTTATGAACGTAGCGGCGTATCATACTGATCACTATAACATTTAAAACGTGTGGACCGACAAAAATTGATGATTCAAAACAACTAGCTGAAAATGAAAAATATAACGATTTTACACACAGCCAATGAATTTATTGCCAAAGGAGATTATGAAAGCTTCTTAGCTTATTGTACTGCAGAGACGAAATGGGTTTTTATAGGTGAGCGTATTCTCCATGGGAAAGAAGAAGTTCGCGCTTATTTGAAAGAGTTCTATCAGGAACCGCCGGTTTTTGATGTGGAAAAATCTATTGAGGAAGGTGATTTTGTTATGGTGACCGGAGAAATTCGGTTGAGAAATAAGGACGGAAAATATGATCATTTCGATTATTGCGACATTTGGCGATTCGAAGATGGAAAAATGGCAGAGCTTAAAGCATTTGTCATTGAAAAACAAGGATTGCCGCTACCCTCATCCGAATAGGCTTAGTGTTTGATCTATTTCATATTTGATTATATAATAATCCTTAATTTTGATTGGAGGTGTGGGACTTTTAACCTGATGTGCCGTAATAAATTTTGAGAGGAAGGTTATGGCTTATAAACGGACTAAAACAATGGAAAATGAATTAAAATACCAAGCAATAAAACCTGACAAGTCGTTAGCGGATTTTGTTGAAAGCTTTTGGCTTTTACAAAACCAATCGGATTGTAATAGAGAGGTTGTAGTATTGCCAGACGGAAGAGTTGATCTATTTTTCACGCAATCTGCAACAGAGTCTTTCCACGTGACGCTTTTGGGTATCCAAACTCAGCCGGGGAAGGCTATCATTGCGCCTTTGCGACAGACTTACGCCGTCAGTTTTAACCCGCTTGCAGTCCAATCTGTTTTTCAGACCAACATCGTCAACTTGGTGGATAGGGCAACTCTCTTGCCTCCCAATTTTTGGAACTTTAGTGCCGACGACCTGAATAACTTTGATTCGTTCTGTGCGAAAGCGACAAATAAAATACAGTCGCTTTTGCCGCTTGAAGTTGACAACAGGAAACGGACACTGTTCGACCTCATTTATGCATCAAACGGGGCGATTACAATTAAAGAACTTGCCGCGCAATCGTTTTGGAGTCGGCAACAAATCAACCGTTATTTCGATCAGCAGTTTGGACTTACGGCAAAAGCATATTGCAATATTATCCGCTTCCGTGCTTCCTTTCAGCATATCAAAGAAGGCAAATTGTTTCCACAACAAAACTTTGCCGATCAATCCCATTTTATTAAAGAAGTCAAGAAACTTGCTGGTGTTTCACCAAAAGAACTGTTGAAGAACCAAAATGAGCGTTTTATACAATTTTCAACGCTCAGGCCCACGTAATTTTGTTCAGTCAAAAAAAATAAATTTTACTGGATATGAAATTACAAGACAAGAAAGTTGCAATTGTTGGCGGTGGTCCTGGCGGACTCACATTAGCCAAACTCTTACAATTAAAAGGAGTAAATGTAACCGTATATGAACGTGATAGCAATAAAGAAGTTCGCCAGCAGGGAGCCACACTGGATCTGCACGAAGAAAGTGGTTTGGAAGCTCTTCGAAGAGCAAATTTGATGAACGAATTTAAAGCTAGTTTTCGACCCGACGCGGGACGTTTAAGGGTGTTGGACGAGCAGGCCATTATCAAAATGGATGAGCACGAGCTTCAAGATAAGGATCAGGAAGATCGCCCTGAAATTGATCGTGCCCCTTTGCGTGATATTTTAATAAACGCACTGCATGAAGATACCATTGTTTGGGACAGTCAGTTTATTTCAATGGTAAAACAGGATCATGGCTGGCTGCTGCATTTCAAAAACGGAAAATCTTTTTACGCTGACCTTGTCATTGCAGCCGACGGTGCAAACTCAAAAATTCGCCCTTACCTAACCGATATTAAGCCGATTTATTCTGGCGTTACAATTGTTGAAGGAAATATCTACGAGGCCGAAAAAAACACACCGAAACTTTGGGAAATAACAAAAGGCGGAAAAGTCTTTGCGCTTGGAAACGGACAATCCATTATTTTAAGTGCAAAAGGAGAGGGCAGTTTATCGTTTTATACCGGTTGTAAAGTTCCCGAAAATTGGACGCAGGAAAGTGGCATTGACTTTAATAACAAGCAACAGGTTTTTGATTGGTTTAAAGTCGCGTTCTCCTACTGGAGCGAAAAATGGCATGAACTTTTTGCAAGTAATGAAATGTGGTTTATGCCGCGACCACAATACCACTTTCCGTTAGACCAGACTTGGACAACATTATCAAACTTGACCATGCTTGGTGACGCAGCTCATCGTATGCCGCCATATGCCGGTGAGGGTGTAAACCAGGCGATGCAGGATGCTTTTGAATTGGCCGAGAATCTGACATGCGACCATTTTCCGGATATTCAGACTGCAATTTCAAATTACGAAAGACAAATGCAGGCAAGGGCGGCAGCAATAACAAAAGATACGTTGCAAAACACTGAAATATTGCACGCTGAAGACGGACTTGATAATTTGCTAGCGATGTTTACCGAGCGGAGGTAAACATCGCTCTGCCATTTCGTAACAAAAACCACGATTAATCCAGTGGATAAGCAAGTTCCTAATGGTCAATACCCCGGATTGGCAAGAAGCTAACTTCGTGTTGACGGGTAACGCCAAATCGGCTCAGCTGCTTAGAAAAGTCATTAAACAAAAAACCAATGGCATGTTTTTTTACACGGCTACTGGTTAGCGGGTAAAAAAGGATTATAGGCCGATGCGGTTAAACTATACGTATTTATTTGTATTTTTAATTCTGTAGATGGCATAAGTGCTTGTAAGCTAATTTGTAAACCGTAATGCCAAGTGTGTAGCTGAATAAGGAAACATCCAATAACGAAACAAGAAGGCACAAAATATGAAGTATATCTTTTATTTATTTTTCTTAATCTCGATCAACGCAAAAGCACAGGATATTGAGGTTTTATTAATCGGTGTTTCCCATGATTATAGTAAATATCCTACCCAGGATTTTTCCAGCATCCATCATAAAATTAGAAAATTTAAGCCTGACGCCTTTTTTGGCGAGTTCCTGAGTAGCGAAGACGAGCGGTTGCTGATGGATTATTGGTGCAAACAACCGAATATAAACCGGCTAAACAAACTTAAGAGCAATCGACCTATAAAAGAGGTATTACTGCAGCATACTATTGACAGCTTGAAGAAACGATCCAATCAGCAACCCAATGATTATCGTGTAAAAGTCGATTTAGCGCATGCCTATTATCTTGATCAAGATGTGGCAAATGGGCATTATCAATTTTGGCAAGTTTATAATTTCCTGCGGCATCAACCTAATGCTGAAATAGAACATGATATCGAAAAATTGCTTAGCCCTGCGGCAGATACCACTGGACGAAGTATGAGAAGGCTAAAAACTTCTGAGTATGCCTATATCGCCTTCCCGATGATGCAGGAGCTAGGCATCGAGGAACTGATGGCTATGGATTGCCAGGACTATGATCTGAATTGGCAAGCATCGTGGGGAGCATTTGACGCGAAATTTGTCTTGTTCAGGAAAGATATGGCCGATTCCTCTAAAAATCAGTTAAAATCAGCCTTGATAGCTATTAACAAGGGTTTTGAGAAATATGCTCATGTCGAAGAGTCTTCAAATAGGGTAACGGAATGGTTGAATACGGATGAGGCCGCGGAGATTTCCGCCTCGGGAGATTTTTACTTGCCTGTTCTATATAATATGAATGGATTTCCCAAAGAAGAAATGCTGTCAAAAATACATTGGTGGATTATGAGAAATGAGGGCATGTGCCATAATGTTGTCAACAGGGCTAAGGTAGTAGGGGCGAAAAGAGTTGTAGTCCTAGCTGGGGCCAATCATCGAAAGTACATGCAGGACATTTTCAAGACGATGCCTGCTGTAAAAGTGAGCAACATCAATGAAGTTGACTAGTAGAAAAAAGAATAGGCTGGTATAGCGAAAAGGAAATCGACGAGAGCAGCACCATATTTAAGCAGCGCCATTTTAATTTGTATTCTCTTTAATCCGCAAGAACTCTCATGAGCGGACTCTTCGAGCATCGCGCAGTGAAGGGCCGGATAAGGAGAGTGTGTTATTTTATTAGTTTTAGGGAATAGATCTTAGTACTACAATCGATATTTGTGTTAATGAAAACTTATAAAAGCATGAAGATATGAAAGCAAATATCATCAAGAGACCTTAAAAATATAAAAGACCTTCACGTGCACAACTTCAAGAAACCAACTGACCTATAGTTCGTCAGGCGGATACCATAGTATAGTTACAACGTATTTAATATGTCACGAAGTTGATCAATTTTAAAATTGGATCGGACAACCCTGTTTTCCTTTGTATTAACGATGACATAGCGTGGAAATGAATATATACCCAATTCCTTTTGAAGGTTGGGGTAATCTCTGTTCTCAAAAATGTAGTTTTCATAGGTATAAGGATGTTTTTCCAAATACTGCTTCCATGTTGTAAATTTGTCATTAACAGCTATGCCTAAAAATTTAAATTTTCCATTATCCTTATATTCATTCACGATGCGCTGTAGCTCAGGGTGCTGAGCTATACAGGGGCCGCACCATGTACCCCAAAAATCAATAACTAGGTATTCAGTACTATCGTAAAGTTCCCTGATATATTTTTTTTCTCCACGCGAGTTTATTATGGTAAAATTGGGGACAGGTACATTTTCTTTTGGTTTATATAATGTAACCATATCCTGATATTTTTTTAAAACCCGTTCACTGTCAAAATATGGAGAGTTTTCTTTCTTCAGCAGCTGAATGAGCTGATAAATCGAATCTTTATGTTGGAATACAGTACTAGAATTGTAAAAAGATAAGCTAGGGTATTCCAATAGAAATGTGAGATGCTCTTCGCTGAGCTTATTTGCCGAATATTTTGTAAAAATTTTCAGGAATTCGGTCATTCTATTGTTATCACCCTTAATCTGTTCCTCTAAAACTGGAATATTGGTTAAATCGAGCGTTTTTGCTGTGGTTTCAAATTCAGTAAATTGTTTGTTCAAATCGCTTCCATATACTTTTAATTGATGTGTGTTTATATTTATATCCATCGTTAGATCATTGGAATCAATAATAAAAGAATACAAGAAGTTTGGTGGGAAAATCTGGTGTCTACGGAAAAAACTGGAGAAATCCTCTCGGTTTGTGAATACACTGTCTGATAGGGCTAGTTGCGCAAAATTGAAATGACCTTTATCAAGAATCTTGTTTATTACAAACTCGCAAGTTCCACTTTTAACTTCCGTTTTAAAGACATCATTATTAATTAATACGTAACTATATGCTGGTAAGGTATCCGCATAGACTTTAAATTTTAAACGAATGTTTTGGCCATAATTATTGCTGATTGCCAAAAAGGTGAAAATGAGAACGAATAGGAACTTGGTCATAATTTCTTGTTTAAATTGAAGTTAAAGACAAAATATGAAAAATAGTGATAATAAGTGCTCTTTTTAATGTATCTATCCAGATTCTTCTAAAGAATTTGCAATCGTAAGGAAAGCATTAAGTATACCTTGTTGATTTGTATCCAATTCTTTAAGGTATTTTTCCTCTGAGGAATAATGGAAATGAAAGAACAACAGATGGCTCAACGATCCAATCGTTGGTTTTATCAACAGTTTCCGCCCATTCGATGGATAGCGAAATCCATCGGAAAGGATATAGATTTCCAGGTTATCAAATGGAATCTTGAGATGACTTTAGTTTATTTGCGTATTCATCAGAGTAGTGCAATTAATTAGTGTTTTGTTTTGTTTAAAAAAGGGAATATTCGTGGTACCAATCCAGTCAAGACATGTCCCATTTCCGGGATGACTATTATGGTAAAGTCTGTCACAATATTTTGCAATCTCCTGGCAATTTTCTGGGTAGAGCGTATTACATCCTGCTCTCCGCCGATGAATAACACTGGCATAGTCAAACGACTGAGTTCGTCATCTGAAAAAATGTATTCTTTTTCTATTCTCGCATTAAAATTGGTTTGTATTAAATCCATAAATGAAATAATCTTATTATCTACACGCTGGCTTCCCAAGACCAGTCTATTGATCCTGATACGTCCAGTTGTTCCCAAAAGGGAATAGAGGATGGCTTTTATGATAAATGTTGTTTTGGTAGGAATTATTCCTGCAGGCGTCAGCAAAATCAGCCGGTCAACTAATTCAGGATAACTTGTTGCAAATCGCAATGACAACCATCCTCCTTGCGATAATCCGACTATATTTGCCTTGTTGATATTGAGGCTGTCGAAAATCTCTTTTAGCCATTCTGCGAAATCTATTGTTTCATAAGAAGGTCTGGTTTCTGCACTCTTTCCTGCCTCTCCGATAATGTCTATTGCTATGACTTTATATTGTTTTGAATATTCGGCTATGTCGGATAACCATGACGTTGCATTAGAAGACGCGCCATGCAGTAAGATGACGATTTCTTGGTGTTGACTTCCTGCCTCCAAAAAATGGGTGTCACCAAAAGTTGTTTTCAAGACATTGGCTTTCAAATTCAATGACGAATTTGTTATTGCATCGTCGTAAGCCCGGATAATTTTGTTTTTTGCTTCAGGGCTTTTAAAGACCGTTTTATTCATGAATATTTCTGTATATAATGTTGTTGTATAATAAGAACTGCATTACCGTCCTTTCGCTTTATCACCTCTTAAAGTCATGACTGTACTCGTTACCATAGCTGCTGTTTTGCCATCACTGCGAAAAATATCGCATCGGTAATGATTTAAGTTTTTTCCATTATGCAAAGGCGATGCTTTGGCAGTAAGTATATCCTCGAAAACTGGCCGGTAAAAATTGATTTTCAATTCTACGGATGTAAAAGTTTCGCCTTCCTGAATAAGAGTCGAATGTGCGGTTCCGATGGCTGCGTCAGCCAATTCGCAAAGCAGTCCTCCGTGAATGGTTCCCTGTTGGTTACTGTGCAGTTCTTTTGTAGTATTGATCTGAACGGTCGCTGTACCTAAACCAGCCTCTATAATGTTTATGCCCAATGTTTTTGATATTGGTGTCGGGTAATGCATATGCGTATGCATATCGCCGGTAATTTCACTTTTTATCAATTTATTTAGGTAATCTAGTATTGATAGTTTTGCCATATACGGAATTATTGTATTTATATAAATAAACCAGTCAGTCTTTTTTTTAATAAAAAATTATATTGTTTTACATGGTTCCTATTATTGACTTGATGGTGTGCAAATGGTGCAAATCATGCTCTGCAACAAAATGCATCAGGTCAATGATATTCATGGGTTGTTGTAACCTCGGATGCATACTTGTCTTCAATAAATCTTCTTCACTCAATTTCTGAAGCATTACAATTGTTTTTTCTCTTTCGCTGACTAGATCGTTAATAAGCTCTTCAACCACCATTTTGTTGAAAGAAGATTGATCAGTTGCTGTATTGCTTAAATCGGCAGTGGACATATCCGGTTTTCCTTTCATTATATCTCTAAAACGGATTCGCCATAGATCTTCTAAAAGGATTAAATGTCCTATATTCTCATTGACAGACCATTTATCTCCCATTTTGCGGGTTGAAACTTCTGTAGGACAACTTTTCAGCACTTGATTTAAAACAGCCGGAAAATCTTCAAGGAGTTTTAGAAATTCGTCAAAATATTCCGAGCCTGTGTTTGAATCAAATTGTCGATCGAACCATCTGACAAATGATTGTGGCTTTACTTCTTTCATTACTATAAATTTATAGGTTATTACTGCTTATCAATTCTTTGGCAGGTATTATCCACTCGTCTAATGCCCTGAATAGAAAACCGTGTTCCATACCTGTGTTGAGAGTAATTTCTTTAAAAGATTTTAAATCAGAATTTTTAAATCTAAGTTGCCTTGATAATAACTCAGCGTCAACATCGGTTTTTTCATTAATCGATAAAATCTTCCCGTAGAGCCTGAGCTTTTGATCTTTATTCATCGAATCATTTTTAAAGCTTGAGCCAATAAAAACAAATTTCAACGCTGGATTTTTGGCATAATAGGAGATATATTGAGCTATATAACCTCCCTGAGACGTTCCAACAATTGAAATATGGTCATAAGGAACTCCATCGCTGTGTAAGCTGTCAATTTTAAGAATCATTTTTTTTGCATATTTCTTGGGATTAGTGCCGACCTTTCTTTTTTCAGATAGTATGACAGAATTTTTAGATTGAAGTTTTTCTAAAATAGCTGTATATGCCGCTGGTCCGTATTTAGGATGATGTGCATTTAACGGATTTTCTTCCAAAAATTTATTATGCAAAAAAAATACATACCTATTTTGAGCATGAACAGCAAATGGAAGAAATGACAGATAAAGAATTATTAACCTGAAAAACATATAATTTGAAGAAATAGCTTATTTTAATTTAAGGACAATATAAAATTTTATTGCTCCGTATGTACAAGATTCTTTTTTGAGACATCCAGGTCATAAAAATCAGAATGGATGCCAGCTTCTGTGCTGGTATTCCAAGATTCCCTGTTTATTTCCAAATAATCGTCTTCTGCATTCATATGGTATCTAATCTATTAAAGTGAATTGATTTTTTGCCATTCTTTGTAGCTAAGTACGCCAAGTTCTGGCTGACATTTACCTTTTAGAATATGGATAAATTCGAGTTGATTTCCGTCCGGATCGTCAAAATAAAGAGCAAGTGCGGGCATCCAGGCAAAAACCATTGGTTCATTGCTTCCATTTTTGAGAAAATTATAGGCTTTTAATCCGTTTTTATCTAAAAAAGTATTTGCGTTATTTAAAATAAAATCTTTGGAACAGCTGAATGCAAAATGTCTTTTATGGAGATCTCCTTGTTGTTCCCAAAGTCCGAGCATGGCCTTTTTATTTTCTCCGATCCAAAGAAACGCAATCGGTCTGGTTTCATCATAGTGCGCGAACTCAAGTCCCAATATTTGAGTATAGAACTGAACTGCGTTTTCCAAGTTGCTTACTTGAATGTGTGTCTCATATAATCCTTCAATCATTTTTATATATTTTATTATTAATAATTATAGTGTTGCCATAATTATGACCATTTCATCTTAGCATATGAATAATCGGATAATCTTTACCAGAGCCATCTTTTTCGGATCTCCCTGCTTCTCTGAACCCTAATTTTTCATAAAATCCTCTAGCCTGATAATTTTGCTCATTAACATCAACCTTTGTAATGCCTTGCGTTTCATCCATAAATTGAAATAGATGCTTTCCATATCCTTTGCTACGGTAGTCATTGTGAATAAAAAGCATTTCGAGGTTTCCTTCTGATACCGATGAAAATCCGATAGATTTCCCATTTTCAATAAGGATAAATACTTCGAGGTTAGGGAGATAATCCTTTGGAATAGCTCGTTTAAAGAAGGAAAGATCTTCCTCAAGCAAAAAGTCGTGAGTTGCTCTTACAGCGGATTCCCAGATTTCCATGATTCCTGGATAATCTCCGGTTGTTGCGAGCCTGATTTGTGTTGGCATAACTTTAAGATGGTAATTTAGTTTTAATGATATTCTATTCGTTTTTTAGTATAATATTTATTGAAATAAACCGATCGGTCTTTTCATAAGCAAAAAAAAATTATGCTTTCAGATTCCTGATCATTCTCTCTAAATAGGACATTGCTATATTAAGCTCTGTCATATGCTTGTTGACCTTTGCCTGCATAAAAGCACCTTCGATCATCGAGATCATCACTACAGCAATTTCGGTAGGATCGGTATCTGCTTTTATTTCACTTCTATCTATGCCGCGTTTGATTTGATTGCGGTGGCGCGACCAATGCCTGTTGTGCCACCGGTAATTAATATATTTTTGTTGTTTATCCATTCTGGTAGGACAGCATTTTCATAATTTGTTGGATCCTTTATCATCATTTTTATAATTAGTGACTATTATAGCTTTGACGCGTTGGTTATTTCATAACATGAAAAGACAGTTTGATCTTAAATGGTTCTTCCATCGTTAGCTAACTCTTCGTCGTTCGCTTCCTCAAGTTCATCAATCTCTCTTTCGTCTTCTTCCTGTTCGTCAAGTTCAGGAAATTCATTTTCTTCTTCGTTTCCTAGTTCTTCATCGATGCCTAAATCATCCTGATCGGGCATTTCTGGAGTTTCATCGGATTCATTCTCTGATAATTCCTCTTCAGGATTATCTGGCACATCGTTCGGAAGATTCTCGGGCCCCTGTTGTGCGACAATTGCGAATGCAACGATAAGTATACCTTGATACCGATCCTGCGTAATTTGGTTTTTTTTCATCTTTTAATAAATATATAAAGTGAACCTTCTTGGGATCGGTTTCGTTAAATGATAAACTACGCAATATAAGTCATTTACTACTTGAAATCATTATAATAGTCTGATGAAGTACTTTAACTGCGGATATTAAGTTTCAGCGTTAAGGATCTTAATGTATTGGAAGTTCATAATCCAATTTTAAGTGAGAGGGATACTTTTTATAAAAATTATAGGGGGATGTTTATACGATGGAATGGCGTTATGTATTTCATGGAAGGTAATAATACTGGGGTTAATAAGTAATTATTACAAATTTTAAAATATAAATTGAAAATTTTCTAGTAATGTAAAAATGGCAGGCTAATTGTTCTGAATTACCTATAACACACGATTTTCTCTACTACGATGTATAAAATATTACTTGTTGACGATCACACCTTGGTAAGGAACGGCTTTAGGCTAATATTGGAGTCACATGAGCAACTCTCCATTGTTGGGGAGGCGGGAGATGGAGTAGAGGCGCTAGAACTCTTAGATAAAAGCGAGACACCTGATCTTATAATTACGGATCTCAAAATGAAAGAGATGAGCGGCATTACATTAATCCATAAAGTGAAGGTCAAATATCCTGAAATTGACGTTGCTGTTTTATCAATGATCGAGGATAATAATACCGTGGCTGAAGCATTTAGGGCGGGGGCAGTTGGCTTTTTATCGAAAAATTCGGACTATGACGAACTTGTTCAAGGTATATTCAACATATTACAGGGTAAAAGATATATTTCAATGGAAATAGGTCTATCCCTCCTCGATCATTTTCAGCTAAATAGTCCTATTTATATCGATAAAGAGGCTATTTTCCATCGCTACGATATTTCTGAAAGGGAATTAACGGTTTTGGAACTGATTTCACGTGGTTTTACAAATGCTGAAATAGCAGATCAGATATTTCTGAGCAAACGAACAGTTGAGGGGCACCGGCAGCAGCTGATTGATAAAACAAAAACAAAAAATACAGCTGATCTAGTGCGGTTTGCCTTTGAAAATAAACTGCTACAATAAATGGGTCAATAACGGATTTAAGATTCCGTGTAGATAAAAGGTCTGCTAAGGCTATAGTTTTTAAATTAATAAGTATAAGATGGAACCTGATAAGGAAGTAATTCAACGTATTGGCAGGCTACTTGATTGTAAGACTGTTGCAACGGCTGAAAGTGTAACAGCTGGACAGCTTCAGTTTATGCTGTCCCAGATCGAAAATGCTGCAGTTAATTTTAAAGGTGGGATTACAGCTTACACGCTTGAAGAGAAAGTAAATTTATTGGGAATCGATGAGGATGAGGCCAGAGCAAGTGATTGTGTGTCGTCTCAGATCGCAGAAGATATGGCACTGCAGGCATCACACTTGTTCAATGCTGATTTTGGTATAGGTGTTACCGGTTACGCAACTCCGGTGGAAGAGTCACATTTTAAGTTGTATGCATATTTTGCAATATCCTATAAAATGCAGATAATCGTTTCCGAAAAAACAGCATTGAAAAAGAACTTCTTAGGTACAAAAGCACAGCAGAAATATGGCGAAAATATTTTGGTCACCTTTGAAAATATACTTGCAAAGCTATTTTAGTGATTTTTCCTCTCAAATTTATCGTAGGTGGTTTACAAAAAATAAAAAAGGCCGGTGACATGAATCCCCGACCTTTATAACTACTAAAACAAACTAACTTAACCTGGTGAAGAACATAATTCTGATAGAATAGTTCATTATTTTTCAAAAAAAGGACTAATCTTTCGATTAGCCCCTTAACTAAATTATAGACAGATCCATTTAGGACCGGAAAATACGTTTAAAATGGCCAGGCCTAAAAACCTGACCATACAATTAAATCAATCAATCTGAACTGATACGTAACGATCGACAATAGATGGACAATTCTTTTGAGACCTTGGTTTGATAAAAATGAAAAAAGACCGAGCCGCAGCAGCAGCCATCCTTTTGCGAGATACATAAAACACAAAAGTATGGTTAATCAATGATTATATTTGAGTAATAAAAAGATTTAAAGATGATAAAATCAATGCGAACACCGATTATTACCATTGGAATTATAATAATGATTTTAAATTTGTTTGGCTGTTCTGAACGTACGAAGCAAAATAATAATAAGCCATCAATTCAGACGCCATTAACCGAGCAAATTATTGATACGACATCGGATGACATGTTATTGGAAGTCGTCTATGATAACCTCTTTCGTAAGTTATCGCCGGCATATGATAAAGAATATGAAATCGTCTTGTCTTGGAACAAATCTAGACAAGCAATTTATATGATCAGCCGATTAGAAGCAGAAGTAAATAATGGTGGTTATAACCAGTTTTATTTTAATTCAAGCGGTCAATTTGCTACTGCGCTGCCAGAAGCGTTGAAATTAGTTGGCGCTACTAAATTTGCTGATCTGACCGAGCGAGCAAACAGCACTTTTGAAAAGGAGAAATCGAAAATAACCGAAGCACAGGATGGTACGGTAGAAGGTTTTAGTAAATCTTATGAGAATAATCCGTTAAACAAATTTGACGAGGAATTTTACAAACTTAATGACGTTGAAAACTTGCAGAAAATTCAGGTTGACTACATCCGAAAGAACAAGAAAGAGTTTACTGATTAAATCCTATCTTAGTCCTATGCTGTACAATCCCTTTGAACAAGTCACCAAAAGTTCGTTTCGCGAGCTCGTCGAGTCGGGCTATGCCGACTTTGTGCTGCAGCGCTTTGAGTGGCCCGATGTTAAGGAAAAGACAGGCTTCCTGCTCACGCCTTATGATGATAAGGAAGCCGCCGATCAGCATGCCCATCAATTGGGGGCAAAGGAGGGAAGAGCCTTGCAGTTGCCGCAGGATGCCCATAAGATCGAAAGCTTGTTGGAAACAGGATCAGGCTATCAGATCTTTCTCAATCTTATCAAGGAGGAGAACTGGGATAAGCGTATGCTCAAGCTGTATGAAAAAAATATTGTCAATTACCTGCGTACCAAGACCAGGTTTCAGCGCAAAAATCCGATCGATATCCTATTCTCCCTAGCATATGGTCGGGTAGTGGCTACCATTAGCGATGGACAGACCCAAAAGAAAGTATTTGCTATCGAGATCCTTCGGTAATCAGATCCGGTCCGAACCAATAAGCAGCCATTTTCTTGCCGTAGGGCAATCGGTATTTAAAGTACAAATTGCGTATATTCGTATCAAAGCCAAACAAAAAAGGATACCATTAGGTGCTGGGATATTAGCCTCCATACCGATATTGAGATTATCAAAAATACCTTTCCGCAATTGCGGGACGAGCGCCGTCAATTGGATTACAATTATGACTATCTGGAAAACGTGCAGGCCATTACCTTTCCCAAATATCCGATCCTGTATAAGGATTGCCACCATTGGGAAGTGATACGACGCAGACTTCGTTGTTTTAACTAAAAATGTCGGAGAGATAATCTTTAGTGTGGTTCAGAAAGTTACTTTGTTAAAATTTTTTTAAAGAACGGAATTCTTTCAGCCAATGACTGTGCTGTGTAGTCGTGAAGTTCTACTCTTCTCATGTTCTTCTCTTGTCGTTAGAGATCGACTATTTCCACAGATTGGATTATTCTGAAACTATTCGCTCATTTTGCCTGTTATATTGCTGTATAAAAGACCGTAAAAACCATAGAGTTATGAGTTTACAATTAAATAATGTTCTACCGGTAAATAGTGCTGTACCTGAGATCGAAAAGTATGAAGGGATTTTTCACAAGGACGTGATAGAAGGTTTAAATACTTATCCAAAGAAATTATATTCAAAGTATTTTTATGATCCCATTGGCGATCGACTTTTCCAGGATATCATGCATATGCCCGAATATTACCTGACCGACTGCGAGCTCGAAATATTCCGCACAAAAACCTTTGAGCTAGCGGATTTAATCACTACTGATGAATCCGATTTCGACCTGATAGAACTCGGTGCAGGTGATGCCCTTAAATCAAGTCATCTATTACAACATCTCAGCGCAAATCACACCTCATACTCCTATATGCCTATCGATATATCGGGCAATATTCTTTCGTTATTAGTCGAAAAATTAGATCGTGACATCCCAAATTTAGACATTGTACCGCTTGAGGGAGAGTACTTTGAAATGCTTGACCAAGCGATGAAAATTTCCACACGGCGAAAAGTAGTATTATTTTTAGGCGGTAATATAGGTAATATGGATATGGACGAAGCCCAGCTTTTTTGTGCCGAAGTGCGCCGTAAACTAAGCCCCGGTGATATGATTATAATCGGTTTCGATCTCAAAAAGAATCCACACACCATTCTTTCTGCTTACAATGATAAAGCCGGAATCACGTCGGCCTTCAATATCAATTTATTGAATCGCATCAACAGTGAACTTGAAGCTGATTTCGATACCCAATATTTTCAGCATTATCAGTCCTACGATCCAATTTCTGGAGCCTGCCGCAGTTTCTTGGTCAGCCTAACCAATCAACACGTCCATATTAAGGGTGATTCCATATTTTTTAAGGAAAATGAATTGATTGACATGGAAATTTCTCAGAAATATGCTCCTGAGGAAATACAGCGTATGGCATCCTTAGCAGGATTTCAGCTGATCGCAAATATTGAAGACAGCAAAGGATGGTTTGTTGATTCGGTATGGAGGGTGTCCTAATACGTTTTATTTATGAAAAATATACAAACTGCGCTTATTGAAATGTCTGAAAAACAACAATGGATCGATAGCTATCTTGCTATACGGGCATATTCGGAAGAAATTTGCCAACCGTTGGAAACCGAGGATTATGTGGTTCAGCCCATAGGAGATGTTAGTCCTCCAAAATGGCATCTTGGACATACCACTTGGTTTTTCGAAACATTTATTTTACTTCCGCATCTGCCAAACTACCAACAATTCGACACTGATTATAATTTTGTGTTTAATAGTTACTATGAAACAATAGGAGCAAGGGTGATTCGTACAGATCGAGGAAATCTGAGCAGACCGTCCGTGGCAGATATCTATAGATACCGCAAATGTGTGGACAAGTACATGATTGAGTTTGTGGATGGTGGATTTTTGACAAATGATCTTCTGGACATCTTCGTTCTAGGATTAAATCACGAACAGCAACATCAAGAATTGCTGCTTACAGATATCAAATATATACTTGGGCACAATCCACTTTTTCCTGCATACGGCAGTACAAAAGCCGCTATCAGTTATACTGCAGCTGAATCAGCGTATGTCAAATTCGATGCTGGGATTTATGAAATCGGATATGAAGGTCCGGGTTTCTGTTTTGACAATGAGAAAGGCAGACATAAGGTTTATCTGAATGACTTTGAAATTGCGAGTGATTTGGTGACAAATAAGGAATATATGGCTTTCATGGAAGCTGGTGGGTACGCTGATTTCAGGTATTGGCATGCCGAAGGTTGGGACTGGGTAAAACGGCGTCAGGCTCGGGCTCCCTTATACTGGCATTTGATGGATGGTCAATGGATGAATTATTCCTTAGCGGGGTTGATGGAAATAGACCATGAGGATGCAGTTTGCCATGTCAACTTTTATGAAGCTTCCGCATTTGCAGCATGGAGGGGAATGCGGCTTCCGACAGAGGCAGAGTGGGAAGTCGCGGCAGATTATGTCAATTGGGGACAGCGCTGGGAGTGGACCAATTCTGCATATCTACCTTACCCCGGATTTAAAAAGGAAGCTGGTGCCGTGGGCGAGTATAACGGAAAATTTATGGTTAACCAAATGGTCTTGCGCGGAGCCTCTATTGCAACACCTAAAGATCATAGCCGCAAAACGTACCGAAACTTTTTTCAGACGGCACTGCAATGGCAATTTACAGGTATTAGACTGGCGAGATAATATGATAGATATCGTCTCCATTTCAAAATTCTTCAATGGAAAGGTTGCAGTCGATCAGATTTCCCTTCAGGCCAAGGAAGGCGAAGTTCTTGTTCTGCTAGGGACCAGCGGTTGTGGAAAGACGACAACCCTAAAAATGATCAATAGGCTTATCGAACCCGATAAAGGCCAGATCTTTATTGCTGGCAAAGATATCAGAGAAAGAGACATCCATGATTTACGTAGGCAAATTGGTTTTGTCATGCAGCATGCCGGCCTTTTTCCGCATTATACCGTTGCACGCAATATTGCTGTAGTTCCAGAATTGCTGAAATGGGAAAAAAAGACAATAAGCCTGCGTACTGCGGAGCTACTTCACAAATTAAACTTGGGCGAGGAGATCCTCCAACGTTATCCCCATGAACTGAGTGGAGGGCAACAACAGCGCGTAGGCATTGCTAGGGCACTGATCGCCGATTCACCTATTCTATTAATGGACGAGCCCTTCGGAGCACTGGATAATATAACCAAAGCAGATATCCACGCAGAATTCAGATCCTTGGAGGAGATACGCAGTAAGACGATCATCCTCGTTACGCACGATGTGTCGGAGGCTTTCGAACTTGGACAGCGGATCTGCTTAATGGACAAGGGGAAAATCGTGCAGATTGGAACGCCAAAAGAACTGTTATATAGACCTGCAAATGAATTTGTAGCCAATTTCTTCGCCGAAAATCGCCTACTATTGGAGTATAAAGTGACTACCTTACAAGAACTACAAGGGATTACGGCGATAGATCCTTTTATCTCGCGTTATGGATTTACATTGAGCACAGATTTATGGCATGCCACCCAGGTTCTGAGTATGCATACAGATACGGCGCAAGCCTATGAAACGCTAGTGGGCGCATTTAACAACTATCGAAAACAACAAGTGGTATGACGGCGCAAAGTTTTTGGCAATTTATGCTCGAACAACAGGACAAGCTATTGACCCAGATTGGCCAACATCTCGGGCTTACATTTTTATCTTTGGTATTTGCCATTCTTATCGGAGTGCCTCTAGGGGTACTGATCTCGAGAAAGAGAAAATTTGCTGCTATTATTTTAGGTTTTGCAGGTGTTTTGCAAACTGTACCGAGTATTGCATTGTTGGGTTTTCTTATTCCGGTTCTGGGTATCGGAGCCATTCCCGCCATTGTTGCACTATTTATCTACGCACTCTTACCCATTATCCGGAATACCTTTACCGGCATTACAGGAGTTGGTTCCAGTATCGTGGAGGCAGCCAAAGCGATGGGTATGACCGATTGGCAACTGCTTCTCAGAGTAGAACTCCCACTTGCCATGCCAGTGATTATCGCAGGCGTACGTACAGCGGCAGTGATCAATGTTGGTGTAGCTACCTTGGCATCATTTGTTGCCGCCGGAGGCTTGGGTGAATTTATTTTTGGCGGTATATCCCTCAACAATTCAAACATGATCTTGGCCGGTGCTATTCCTGCAGCATTACTAGCAATCCTCTTGGACAAAGGCATTGCACTAATCCAATATTCCCAGGTAAATATCAAAAGTCGACAGACCTATATTATATTGGGCATATTCACCGCTGTGTGCATTTTAAGTATGCTTTATATGGTTATGAGGTCCAATGACAGTCGCATCAAGGCAGGTTTCACACCAGAGTTTATGGGACGTCAGGACGGTGACCTGGGACTTCGCAGTATCTATGGTCTTCATGTCAACCCACTTGTTGTCAGCGATGCAATTATGTATAAAGCCGCTTATGAAAAAGATCTTGATCTCATTAGCGGATACTCCACCGATGGGCGGATCAAGGCATACGACCTGTTTGTGCTGGCAGATGACAAGAAGATTTTCCCACCTTATTTTGCTTCACCGATCATCAAAGAGGCAACCCTTCAGAAATTCCCCAAGCTGGAAGAGACAATGAACCTGCTGGCAGATAAGTTCAATGATTCGGTCATGACGGAGCTCAATTATAGAGCAGACTTTTTGAAGCAGACGCCAGAACATATTGCAAAGGACTTTCTGCTGCACAACAATCTTTATAAGCCAACTGGTTCTGGGAGCGCCGGTACGATAAAGGTAGGTTCAAAAATTTTTGCAGAACAATATATTTTGGCTGCGATATACAAAATGCTGATCGAAGGCCATACCGATTATAAAGTAGATACAAAGACGGGGTTGGGTGGGACCAAAATATGTTTTGATGCTTTGGTGAGCGATGCGATTGATTGCTATGTAGAGTACACCGGAACAGGCCTTTTGGTGTTGTTAAAACCAAATCAGCAGGTATTAGGAAGCGTATCCAAAAGTCCTTCCGATACCTATAATTATGTGAACAATGAGTTTCAGAGGCTGTACGGCATCAAGTGGTTAAAACCTTTGGGATTTAATAATGCTTATGCGCTAATGATGCGGCGGTCTCAGGCCAGAGAACTTCATATTGAAAGAATTAGTGATTTGAAAAAATATTACTAAAAGTGGTATAAAAACTAAATCAGAAAGTCAAAAAATGATGTTCCGAAGCATTTCTCCTGTATGATTACACCTCATAAAACTCATACAGGACAGTTTTAATAGTTATATATAAAAAGGAGTAACCACCACGAGTCTCTTGATTCGGGAATGGATCCGATGCAAGCGATCAGTCAGATTTAGTACTATTAGGATCTGCCGCTAAGCACAAAAAGTTAATGACTTTTGAACCATATGGGTTGTATTTCTGTTCCAAAGTAAAGACAACCGTATATAGCTTTCGAAGATGAAATTTGTCAAAGTAAATCGAGTCGTATTAACCGCGCTGCGAGCGATGGGGTATAATGTCCTAATTTCACCTGTCAATGTCCAGGATCCACAAAATATTACCTGGAAGGCGATATGGGTGGATGACGTAGATACCTGGATCAGGAGTTTGTATTGTGGGCATGGAAGTACGGCTCGTCCTAATATTCTGGACATTGATTATGTATTAGCCAATGTTCCCGAGTGCTATTTGTCGGGAAGTGTATTTAGTCTCTCCTTAAACCATCTATAATTTACTGATTATTAGTATTTTGGGTTTAAAATAGCTTGTTTTTTATTGCAAGAATTTGTATCTTAG
>NZ_JBNPWQ010000056.1:0-26830 GCF_050433745.1 Sphingobacterium sp. HSC-15S19 | reverse complement strand
CGAGACTACACTAGATAGTTCAGAACCTGAACTTCTTTAGATTACAAAAATACTTTTTTGTCTAAATATTTGGAATTTAAAACAGTACCTTTTTTTTATAAACGTTCTTTAATCTGAATATTCTTGTTTAAATTGGAAATACCAAATATAAACTTGGATGAAAACAGTTTTTTTATCGCTGGCACTGCTGTGTTTTTTCATTACTCATGGGCAAGTAGGGTTTGTCTTAAACGGGAAAAAGAATGTTAAAATTCCTTTTCTTTTCGTACATAACCTGGTGATTATACCTGTACAGGTAAATGGATATATGATGAACTTCCTGTTGGATACGGGGGTTAAAGAAACCATGATATTTGGCGAAACATTAAAGTCAATTGATAGCGCTGTTTTTGTTAATAAATTTCAGGGATTGGGCAGGGAAGAGGGGTTGGATGGCTATTTATCCATACATAATCAGGTGAATATTGCTGGGGTATATGAAGATTTAGACCAACCGATCTATATTCTTCAAAATGCGCATATTGATATCTCTACCCGGATAGGAGTAGAAGTTAATGGAATTATGGGAAGTCGCTTTTTTGAAAACCAAATGATAGAAATGGATTTTCAAAAACATCGTATTACCTTATATGCCAAGGCTAACCGGCCCAAGGGACTTGACAAGATGCAGCGTTTGCCGCTGGATATTTTAAATAGTCGTCCCTATACTGCGGTTGCTTTTAAACAGGGGAGTGTTTCTATTGATGGTCGCGTATTGATTGATATGGGAAATAGCGATGCCTTAATGCTAATTCCTTCAAAGTTAAATAATTTTGATATTAAGCCTCCATTTATTGATGACTACATTGGGCAGGGGTTTAACGGTGAGATTTATGGAAAAAGAAATCGAATCCGATCGCTCGAACTTGGGCCGTTTACAATGAACTATCCCCTGGTAGCCTATCCTGAATTGAGTTCGTTACAGCATGCAACATTTGTGAGCGAAAGAATAGGTTCCATTGGAAACGAGTTGTTACGCCGATTTAAGGTCGTATTCGATTATCCCAACAAGTCGATATATCTTCATAAGAATAAAGATTTTGATCGCTTTTATTATTTGAATATGAGTGGTTTGGAGATTATACATGATGGTATTAAATACGAAAAAGAAGAAATACCTGTCGTTCTGCAAAAAGATGGCGGTACAGAGGTAAGAATGGGTAACAGCGTACAGTATCGCTTTGTACTTCGAAATATGTACAAAATTGCGACTGTTCGTGATGGTTCGCCTGCGGCAATCGCAGGACTAATACCCGGAGATAAGGTTGTACGGATCAATGGTAGAGCTGCATCGTCATTTTCCCTGGAGTCAATTCACAATCTTTTTAAATCAGAAGAGGGAAAGGAAATGCATTTTCGAGTGACCAGAGGCGAGAAGACACTCGACTTTAAATTTGTGTTAAAGGATCCGCTTCCATTTAACTCGGATTAAATTTTTGCTAATTTTGCTATTTTAAACTGAACTTACTTATATTTGCACTTGATAATAATATTTTAATAATTTAAACACGAAAAGATATGTTGGTCGCTAGAATAATAACACAGCAAGCTTTTAAGGCAAATGGATTTGTCGAAAGCAATCTTCGTGCTTTTCGTTTTATTTAAGATATTTTTCGAAATAGGAGTGCATCGTGTCTCTTCAATCCGCTGGAGTGAATAACAGGTCGCTTTACTTCTTTTGAAAAACTAATTTATACAGATGAAAAAGCCGAAGTTCATTCGGGCTTTTTAATTTTCCGGATTTTCGTTTCTATTTAGATAGTCAAAGCTCTTCAGGGCTGCAGCGTTTTTGAAAAACAGGTGCGTTCGACTCTATAGGAGTAATTGACTGTGCATTAAGAAAAAATGCTTAATAGAATCGTAATCCCCAAAAGAATATTCCCGAAATTTTTTCAACAATGCTGCCGATTTCCAAGAGGAAATTGATGGCTAATTATTTATATTTTTTATAAAAATGGGAAGTAAATTAGCGGGAAAAGATCTAGTAAAAATAGGTTTTCCACAAAATAATATAGTTAATACAGCTTTAGGGCTGATCACAAGGTATCGAAAGAAGGAAAATAAAGAAACCATTCTTCTTGAACTTACTGAGTTGATAGAAGCTCCGGAGCGATTTATGGGGCATAAAATATGGGGAAAGGTCTCTGAAGGACTTGTTAAACCTGTTGAAGTACGCATGCAGGAGCTTCATTCACATTGTGCTCCATTTAGCATATTTGGTGAAAATGAAATTGATGAGCAGGCAAAAAGACAGTTGTATGATGCACTGAGATTGCCTATTTCAAGGCAAGGTGCACTGATGCCGGATGCACATACAGGGTACGGACTTCCCATCGGCGGAGTACTGGCCACAGAAAATGCCGTTATACCCTATGGTGTAGGAGTAGATATCGGTTGTCGGATGAGCCTATCGATATTTGATTTACCGGGTAGTTATTTCAAAGGAAGGGAATTCCAACTGAAAAATATATTGAAGGAAAATACCAAATTTGGTTTAAATGACACACATCGTGATAAGCATGACCATGTTGTTTTCAGTAGAACTGAATTTCAGGAAATCCCACTATTAAAATCCCTGTTGGGTAAAGCTTACAGACAATTTGGGACTTCCGGTAGTGGAAATCACTTTGTCGAATTGGGCATTGTTGAGCTTCAAACCGTGCGGGAGGAATGGGGGATAAATCCAGGACAGTATGTGGGGATTTTATCCCATAGTGGCTCTCGAGGCTTGGGGACAAATATCGCTAAGCTTTACACAAGCCTTGCGGCGCAACAATGTCCATTACCGCGTCATGTCCAACATTTGGCCTGGTTGGATTTAGCAAGCCAAGAAGGACAAGAATACTGGATGGCAATGAATTTGGCTGGAGAGTATGCCCAGGCCTGTCATGCAGACATCCACCGACGTTTGGCGAAAGCACTTGGCGGTAATCCCGTGGTAACGATCGAAAATCATCATAATTTCGCATGGAAGGAATTCGTGAATGGGGAGGAATGCATTGTTCATCGGAAGGGAGCAACACCTGCAGGCAAGGGCGTGCTGGGGGTGATTCCCGGCTCGATGACAGCGCCAGGGTTCATTGTGGAGGGAACGGGAAACCCCTTAAGTTTACAGTCTGCATCCCATGGAGCTGGGCGTGTCATGTCGAGATCTGCCTGCAAAAATAATTTGACAAAAAGCGCTATGCTGAAAGATCTGGAAGCACATGGTGTGGAATTGATTGGCGGCGCATTGGATGAATCACCACGTGCGTATAAAGATATTCATCGGGTGATGAAATTACAGCAGGAGTTGGTAACTGTTCTCGGAACGTTCAGTCCGAAGATTGTACGTATGGACAAATAAGGTTATGAATGAAAGGTATTTACAAATTTCTTCGGGACGAGGTCCTAAGGAATGTAATATGGCCGTTAGGTTGGTAGTCGACAGAATCTCTTCTGAATGTAGTAGAGTAGGAGTTGAGGTCACGGAAATAGAAACAGAAGAAGTGGATGGACTTCCTTGTTCGTTGATTGTCAGATTGAGAGGAAAAGATATGGATCAATTGATTGATCATTGGATTGGTACAATCTGCTGGGTGTGTAAAAGCCCTTTTCGTCCTTTACACAAACGGAAGAATTGGTTTGTCGAAGTTAAAACGTATCATCCGGGTAAAAAGGAAAAGGTGTTGGATGTGAAGGATGTATATTTCCAAACGATGCGAAGTAGCGGTGCAGGTGGACAGCATGTCAATAAAGTAAGTTCTGGCGTTAGAGCGACGCATGCTCCGACAGGCATAAGTGTTCAGGTGATGGATACGAGATCACAATTGCAGAATAAAGAGATCGCAATGCTGCGCTTGGCTGCACGTCTGCGGGATTTGGAAAGCGTTGAGTTAAATACGGCCAAAGAACAAAAATGGAAAAACCAAATCGAGGTGACGCGCGGACAGGCGAAACGGGTCTTTGTTGGACGTAATTTTGTCGAAAAATAGTATTTCTTGAGCATTGGATCCTAATTGGCAATCCATGAAGTCAATTGGGTTTTGATAGGGGCTTTGAACCATAAGTTCAAGGCCCCTTGAATTTGGGGATATGCTGGTTTTGTTTTTTAGCCGTATTTTCTTCTGTGATTTACCTTGAATGTAGAAAATAATTTGTTTTATTGCATTGATAATTCCTATCTTTAAGAGGAAGGGCCTAAAAATGAGTTCTTCAGACTAAGTAAACTTAAGTAGTCGCTGTAGCCTGTATCTAGAGAAGGCTATAGGGCTTGGAATTTCAAATTCGATATTATGATAAAATCCCCGGGCTTCCTTTTTAAGGAAGCGATCAAGAATGAAAAACCATTACAAATTGTTGGAGCGATTAATGCTAATCATGCGCTTTTGGCTGAGCAGGCTGGTTTTAAAGCTATTTATCTTTCTGGAGGCGGTGTTGCGGCAGGTTCACTTGGAATTCCAGATCTTGGGATTACAACACTTCAGGATGTTTTGATTGATGTGGATCGCATTACAAATGTGTGTAAGCTTCCTTTGCTGGTGGATATTGATACTGGCTTCGGTCCTTCGGCATTCAATGTGGCACGTACAATAAAGTCTTTAATTAAAGTGGGCGCGGCGGCAGTTCACATGGAGGATCAGGTGGGGGCTAAACGTTGTGGTCACCGGCCTGGGAAAGAGCTCGTCTCGCGATCTGAAATGGTTGACCGCCTAAAGGCGGCCGTGGATGCACGAACGGACGAGCATTTTGCCATTGGTGCACGTACGGATGCACTTGCTTCTGAAGGCCTTGAACTTGCTTTGGAAAGAGCGGTGGCTTATAAAGAAGCTGGAGCGGACTTTATTTTTGCTGAAGCAGTACATCATTTGGAGCAATACGTTCAATTTAGTGCGGCAACTGGCCTTCCCATTTTGGCGAATATCACCGAATTTGGACAAACACCGTTGTTTAGCCTGAATGAACTACGTCAAGCCGATGTTTCTATTGTCCTTTATCCACTATCTGCTTTCCGCGCCGCTAATAAAGCGGCTACAACTGTTTATCGTCACATTCGGGAAGACGGTGGGCAGCTTAATGTAATCGACGACATGCAGACGAGAGAAGAGTTATACAGAAGTATCGATTATTATGCCTATGAAAATCGATTGGATCAATTGTTTAACAAATAATTATATTCAGATGGAAGAGACAAACAGCACAGGTTTTAAGCCCAAAAAAAGTGTAGCACTCTCTGGTGTAGCAGCTGGCAATACGGCTTTGAGCACTGTCGGAAAAAGTGGTAATGATCTGCATTATAGGGGTTATGATATTTTAGATCTGGCGCATCAGGCAAGTTTTGAAGAGGTCGCTTATTTACTTATTTATGGAAGTCTACCAACACAGGCCCAGCTCGTCACTTATCAAAGTCAGCTGATCAGTCAACGTGGTCTGCCTATTACTGTTCAACAGGTCCTCAAGCAGTTGCCATCGACGGCACATGCCATGGATGTTTTACGGACTTATGTTTCTTTTTTCGGCAGTGTTTCGCCCGAGAAAGACAGTCATCCCATTGCTGGTGCCCGTGACATTGCAACTCGCCTGATGGCTTCAATGGCCTCAGCACTGCTGTACTGGTATCATTTTAGTCAGCATGGACGTGAGGTGCAGGTAGAGACATCGGATGCAACGTTGGGTGGGCATTTTTTGCATCTGCTACACGGAAAATCGCCATCGTCTTCTTGGGTAAGAGCGATGCAGATTTCACTCAATTTATATGCCGAACATGAGTTTAATGCATCTACATTCACAGCTCGGGTAATTGCTGGTACAGGATCAGACATGTATTCTTGCATCGCTGGTGCGATAGGTGCGCTACGTGGACCTAAGCATGGCGGAGCCAATGAGGTTGCTTTCGAAATTCAGAGTCGTTATGCAAATGCTGATGAGGCGGAAGCGGATATCCGGAAGCGACTGGCAAACAAAGAAGTCATTATTGGTTTTGGCCATCCTGTATACACAATCTCGGATCCAAGAAATCAAGTGATAAAACAAGTGGCAAAAGAGCTGTCGGAAGAAGCGGGCGACATGACGCTCTACCTGATCGCTGAGCGGTTGGAAAAAGTCATGTGGGAAGAAAAGAAAATGTTTCCGAACCTGGACTGGTATTCTGCGGTGTCCTATCATATTATGGGCATTCCAACAGAGATGTTTACCCCGTTATTTGTCCTCTCGCGTATTACAGGCTGGTCAGCGCATGTTTTCGAACAACGTCAGGATGGAAAAATTATCCGACCAAGTGCAAACTATGTTGGTCCTGAGGACAGACCGTTTGTACCTCTTTCCGAACGGTAATTTTGGATCGGGAAAAGGCGTTAAAAGGTGCTTTTGAACAGAGGGCTTTGAGGAAGAACTTAGCGCAGGAAAAAACGAAATATATTAATAAATAGAACGAGAGTCTTATACGAAATACACGAATGAGTTCAGCAATATCAAATGAAAGACCACAACCGGATCAGGTTTTAGTGGACATTGTGGACTATGTCCTAAATTATAAAATTGAGGGAAAGGTCGCTTGGAATACGGCGTTTTACTGCTTTCTTGACACCATTGGCTGCGGCTTGGAAGCATTGACCTATCCTGCCTGCACCAAATTGTTGGGGCCAGTTGTGGCCGGGACCATTGTGCCGAACGGTGCTCGGGTGCCGGGTACAGATTTTCAATTGGATCCCGTTCAGGCAGCATTCAATATCGGCACGATTGTTCGATGGTTGGATTTTAATGATACCTGGCTGGCAGCGGAATGGGGACATCCATCCGATAATCTAGGGGGAATTTTAGCAGTGGCAGATTGGTTGAGCCGAACGAATATTGCGAATGGGCAAAAACCGCTGAAAGCTAGGACGGTTCTTGAGGCAATGATTATGGCCCATGAGATACAAGGTGTCTTAGCACTTGAAAACTCGTTTAATAAAGTGGGGCTAGACCATGTTATTTTGGTGAAGGTAGCTTCAACAGCGGTCGTAGGTAGGCTCATTGGCCTCACAAGAGAAGAGCTGCTCAACGCGGTTTCTTTGGCTTTTGTTGATGGACAAGCCCTACGGACTTATCGGCATGCGCCAAATACCGGCAGCCGAAAATCTTGGGCAGCCGGCGATGCAACTTCGCGTGCTGTCCGATTGGCCTTGATCGCAAAAACTGGAGAAATGGGCTATCCATCTGTTTTGACAGCACCAATATGGGGATTTTATGATGTGTCTTTTAAGGGGAATCCATTTAAGTTTCAGCGGGGATATGGATCTTATGTGATGGAAAATATTCTCTTCAAAATTTCATTTCCCGCAGAATTCCATGCACAGACAGCTGCCGAAGCGGCTATGCAACTTCATCAACAACTGAAAGAATTTGGAAAAAGCAGTTCAGATATCGCCCGTGTAACCATTCGTACACATGAAGCGGCTATCCGGATTATTGATAAAAAGGGGCCTTTGCATAATCCTGCCGACCGCGATCATTGTATCCAATATATGGTTGCTGTGCCTCTAATCTTTGGACGTTTGACGGCTGATGACTATGAAAATTATATCGCTTCGGATCCAAGAATTGATGTACTGCGCGATAAGATCTCCTGCGTGGAAGATGCTCAATTCACCGCTGACTATCACGACCCACAGAAACGTGCCATATCAAATGCTTTGACAATAGAACTGGTTGACGGTACAATATTGCCTGAATTGGTCGTTGAATATCCGATAGGTCATCCAAGAAGGAGGGCGGAGGGAATTCCTAAATTAATCGAAAAATACAAAACAAATCTTGCTCGGGTATTTTCTGAAAAACAGCAAAAGGAAATACTTACAGTTACTTTGGACTACGATACTTTTCTCGAACAGGATGTCTCGCAGCTGATGGATCTGTTTGTGCGCTAATGATATAGAGAGGCGGGGTGATCAAACTATTTGTTTTGTCACCCCTGCTTTCGTTTCTATTACAGCGTTAACTATACCGAATATTCTTTTTAAGGTCGCAACCTTTTGTTTTGTTGTTTTTATGATTACCTGATACTTTAGTGCACTTAAACAGCTTATGTACGCTTCTTTAGACGAAAGAACATAGATTGACTAATCTATCGCCAATTTGAGTCAAAATCACTGTAAAATTTGAAATTCTTTTTTGCCAGTTCTCTTAAAGATTCTGGTATATCCCATTGCTCACCTTTGGCCTGAAAGTCTTCGCATTCAGCAATGAAAGTAGGAAGCGTTGTACGGTCGATATGTCCAAATACTCCACCTGTATAGGATGCATACCCTACACCTAAAATAGAACCAATATCGCCATCGATGGGTTGGTTGAGTACGCCTTCTGCGAGACATCGATAGCTATCCAATGCCATGACATGCAACAAACGTTTCCGGATAATTGAAGGTGTTACATTTTCCTTTGCAGATGCAATTACAGGGTTTTTCCAAATGGTTTTCTTTTTGGTTTCAACGTCATAATCGTAAAATCCAGCGCCCGATTTTTTTCCTTTTCGTTCCTGATCGACCATTCCTTTGAGGTAGGTATATGCGCGTTTTTGGCTGGCATGCAGACCGGGTAATTGATCATAAACGTGTAGCATCAATTCCAATGATATCTCATCCAATACTGCCAATGGGCCCACGGCAAATCCTGCAGCCATCGCTTCCTCTTCGACCAGTGTCGGTGAGATGCCTTCCAGTACCATTGTAATACCTTCGAGTAAATAATTGAAGAAAATACGCGAGGTGAAAAAACCCGGACCATCCTGCACGACTATTGGAATTTTATTGAGGCGTAAAGCTGTGATAAGTGCTTTCTCTAAGGTTTTTTGCTCGGTTTGTTTACCGCAGATGATTTCGACAAGGGGCATGCGGTCAACAGGCGAAAAGAAATGCATTCCTATAAATTTTTTAGGATCATTGCTTGCTTTAGCAAGCTCAGTAATAGGCAATGAAGTGGTATTTGTAGCGAAAAAGCCATTTTGGTTTAAATAGGGTAGGCTTTCTTTTGTGACCTCAGCTTTTAGGTGGAAATCTTCAAATACAGCTTCTATAATGCAGTCAGATCCATTAAGGTCATCGACTTGGTCAGTTGGTTTTATGCGTGCAAGCAATTGCTCCCGTTGTGATGGGTTCATGGCCCCTAAAGCCAATGATTTTTCACAAACATGGCTAGAATAGGCTTTGCCCCGTTCGGCTTGGGGAAGTGTAACGTCTTTTAAAGCAACTTCTATTCCTGCTCGGGCGGCCTCATAAGCAATCCCCGAGCCCATCATCCCAGCACCTAGTACACCTATTTTATTTAACTTATAGTTGTCGAGATGTTTTATTCTATCGGGTGATTTTGCCAATTTGACAGCATAGTGAAGTGTACGGACCATGCTGAGTGGTTCGGGGCAATTGAAGACTTCCAGGTATAAAATTGCTTCTCTTTCACTAGCTTCAACCGCTGTAGATGACGGGTTTTTTCTTAATAATTCAATAACTGCGTTTGTGCCGGGGTACAAACCGCGTGCTTTTTTTTGGATAGCAAGAATTGCTTCAGGATTCAGTTCGTCAGTTTGTTCTGTGTGATGGCCAGCATTGGTAGTGGGTAGATTAAGTATCCAGTTTATTGCTAATGATAGGCTGTCGCTGGGCTTCTGCGCCAATTCATTGATTAACCCAAGTTTATACGCTTCTTCACTGCTCAGAAGTTTGCTTTTTGTCAGCAGATTTAGGGCATTTTCAGTACCTATCAATGCTGGTAAATAGATCGTTGTACCAAAAGCTGTAAACAAGCCATACTTACTCTCCGGAAAGCCAAACTGAAGTTTTTCGGAGGCGATACGACAATTAGACCATAGCATGGTCGCTAGGGCAATAGCTGTACAATTGTCTGAAATAATAGATACAATGGGTTTTTTAAACGTTTCCCAATGCAATACTTTTGATGTAAGCTTGTATAAGTCAGAAGGTCTTGAGCGGCTTGAAGAAAACTGCTCAAATAATTGCGTATATTCGATTTCTTTGTCTTGAATCGGGCAGCTGTATAGGACACCTATGGTATCTTCCTGTTCGAGAATGAACGTAACCAAATCAACAAATTGCGTGAGATAGTCTATAATATCCAATTGCTCGGGAGCTGCTGTCGATAGCGGATGGATTGTAATGATGTGATGATTATCCTGTTCTACACGAAAGAGCGTGTGGGTCATATAAGATTTATTTTCATCCATTGTACTTGGTGATAATTTTTAAAAAGCGTTCTATTGTTTGGACTTTCCTGATTGATAAGTCACATGATCTATTGTCATTTTCGCGATAATTTCAAGCATGATTTCTGAGGTTCCCCCGATAATGGTGCCGACACGGACATCGCGATATAAACGTGCGATTTTATAATCTTCTGTAAACCCATAACCACCAAATAATTGGAGACATTGGTTTACGACATTGACGGCGAGCTCACTTGCTTGTAGCTTCGCTATGGAACATTCTTTGACTGCATATTCGTTTTGGTCCTGGAGATCACAACAATGGTAGACAAAGGCTTTCGTGGTAGCGATATCTGCTGCCATTTGTGCGATTCGGTGCCGTATTGTTTGAAATTCCTGGATTTTTTTTCCAAAGGCTTCACGTTGTGCGATATAATCAAGTGTATACTGAAATGCGGATTCTGCGGTAGCGAGACTATGGATAGCTGCGGTAAGCCTTTCCAATTGAAGTCCATCCATTAAATAGCGAAATCCTTCTCCCTCCATGCCGATGAGATGAGAAATAGGGACTCGTACGTTATTAAACCCTAGCTCGGCGGTATCAGAGGCGTGCCAGCCTAGTTTATTGATTTTGCTTGACGAGACCCCAGTTGCATTTCTGTCAATAAGTAATAAGCTTATACCCTTTGTTCCCTGATCAGAAGCAGTTTTGACTGCTGTAATGAAGAAATCACCGTAATAACCGTTGGTAATAAATGTTTTAGATCCATTGACAATATAAAAATCGCCATCCCGGACAGCTGTTGTTTTGATCTGCTTTACGTCAGAACCAGCCCCGGGTTCAGTAATAGCAACAGCACTGACCATATCACCGGCAATAACTGGTTTAAGATAGCGTATTTTCAGATCTTCTGATCCATATTTCAGTAGGTATGGAGCCGACATAAACTGAATGACAAGTGCGGAAATGGTAAATCCTCCAGAAAAACAATACGATAATTCTTCGCAGAGTATCAAGGAATAATAAAATTCAAGCTCTAGTCCACCATACACTTCTGGATAATTGAGTCCCATCAATCCCATATCACCCATTTTCTTCCACACATTTCGGTCGATCTCACCCCGTTTTTCCCAATCATCGACGTAAGGTGTAATTTCTTTTCGAATAAATGCGCGAAGTGTATCGCGAAAAATCTGATGCTCAGCTGTAAACTTGATTGTCTGCATAATCGTTTATCTTGCTTTTGGTTATCTTATGTAAGGCGGTCTTTTGAATGACCATCTAGTAGGATGTTATCTAAACGAATTTAACGAAAAGCCTTGGCTTTTTGCAAATTTTTATTCTTTATTTTTCGTTCAATTGGTTAAGTAGGGAAGTTTTTGCATTATTTTTTTTCTATTTATTCTGTTTTGATAAAAAAAATAAAACCGACTTGTTGTGGGTTATCTGTTATATTTTTTATCTTTAAGATTAGGAAGGGTTGTTGGGGATATGCTAGCAATAAGCCCTCAAAATTTTAGCAGAACAATTATAAACTTTTTATATCATGTCAAAGAGTGTATTTATCGTTGCAGCGAAACGCACACCAATTGGAAGTTTTGGTGGTGCCTTGTCATCTATTTCGGCGCCAAGTCTTGCGGCCCAGGTTGTTGGGGCTGTAGTTGATGAGGCGGGTATTTCCCGCGATATAGTGGATGAGATTATTATTGGTGCTGTTTTGCAAGCTGATTTGGGACAAGCGCCTGCCCGGCAGGTAGCCCGGTTAGCAGGTTTGTCGGATCATACCGCTGCAACGACCCTTAATAAAGTATGTGCTAGTGGAATGAAAGCAATAGCTGTTGCTGCGCAAAGCATTCTATTGGGAGATGCTGATATAGTGATTGCTGGTGGGATGGAGAGCATGAGTAGGGTGCCATATTATACGAATAGTATGCGTTGGGGAGCCAAATTTGGAGCTCAGAGTCTGGTTGATGGTTTACAACGTGATGGTTTGAGCGATGCTTATTCGAATGATGCAATGGGAATGTTTGCAGAGTTGTGTGCCGAGAAATATCATATTGGCCGTGAAGAACAGGATGCTTATGCGATAAGTTCCTATAAAAGAAGCCTGGACGCTTGGCAAAAAAATAAGTTTTTAAACGAGGTTCAACCTATAACGATACAAAGTCGTAAAGGAGATGTCGTCGTTTCGCGCGACGAAGAGTTTTCGCAGGTCAATTTTGATAAGATACCCGAGCTTAAGCCTGCCTTTAAAAAAGAGGGGACTGTAACTGCCGCAAATGCATCGACAATAAGTGATGGGGCTGCTGCGGTGCTGCTCATATCTGGCGAGAAATTGGAAGAACTTGGACTTGTCCCCTTAGCAGAGATTATTGCTTATGCTGATGCTGAACAGGCTCCGGAATGGTTTACGACTACACCAAGTGTAGCCACGGAAAAGGTGTTAAAAAAAGCGGGATTGACACTAGAAGACATTGATTATTTTGAATATAATGAAGCTTTTTCCGTGGTGGCTTTGGTGAATGCACAAATTTTGGGTTTACCCATGAACAAAGTAAATGTTTATGGAGGAGCGGTATCTTTGGGGCACCCATTGGGATGTTCGGGCGCTAGAATTGTTGTAACACTAAGCAGCATCTTAAGACAGGAGGGGGGATCAGTAGGGCTGGCAGCGATATGCAATGGTGGCGGTGGTGCCTCTGCAATGATTATTAAAAAGATTTGATGCTTCTTCCAGATAAGATTGCTTTAATTTTATCTGGAAGAAGCTCACGCTTATTGAATTCGGGTGTTTTTAACCACATAGCTTCCTGGAAACTTATTTTATTTGCTATACAAGGTCGTACTTCTACTCCTCATATAGACGGCTTGCCTCGACTCCATGGAGCGCCAGTTCTGATTCGATTTCCGTTGGGTTGAGTCGAATGCCTTCTATGGTTAACAGATTATAAATAGAATCCAAGTCGATCTTCCATTCGTGGATGCCATTCAGTTTTTCAACAGCTTGTTTGATTTTGTCTACAAGACTGGGATGTTGTGCATTAGTTTCGAAAATGAGCTTTTCCATAGTGTTTCATATTAGGCCTGATTAAAAATCAGGCGGGTTTAACCAAAATAGCGTAGACAATCATTTGATCGGCTAATTACAATAGTCTCAATATAAGGATAATAATCTTAAATTAATGCTTTGAAATGACTAAATTGTAATGAAACTGTTAATTTTTGTAATAAATATATGGAAATTTTATAGTCGTTAGATTGCCTTTAAAACACCGGATTTCATTTTATTGTAATCGAACAAGTCTATATGTGGATTTCGGATTTTCTAATACGACGTTTTCATTGGTATAGAAATTTTAAGTAAGTTTGAAATGAACATGACGACTGAGACCTCGAATATAATCATCCTGTTATTGCTGGCAATTGTTGCTTTAATATCGGGTTTGTACCTCTTGTTAAGACAAAAATATAGGAAACTTGAGGTAGAAAATAAACGACAAAAGGAGCTTTTTAATCGTATGGACAATCAGAAGATTGACGATTTCCATCGGGCCCAATTAAATCCCCACTTGCTTAAAAATTCATTGAACGGAATACTTTCACATGCCTATCAAACCTATTACACCATGGATAAGTTGGCTATGGTATTGGACTACGTTTTGTATGAAAGTGAAGATGAACTCGTTTCACCTAAAGCAGAGATTGAGTTTGCGCGTAATCTCATTGAGATTAATAAGGTAAAACTGAGTCCCTTATTTGATATACGCGTTAAGTTTGATATTGATGAACTAAATAGTTCCTTGTTGAATACACCTTCATTGGTCCCTTTGATGTCTGTGGATTTAATTGAAAACGCATTTAAACATGCAGATTTCCATGGCCCTGATTCTTTTATTTCTATCATGCTGACCTTTAAGAATGGTTTGCTGGAGCTCATTGTGAGCAATCGAATTTCAAAACGTTCGCCCCTACAAAAGGCCAAAAGTGGAATAGGCAGCAAAACGTTGGAAGAGCGGCTCATGTTGTATTATCCAGGTAGACATCAACTGCGCAGGTTTGTAGAAAATGATGTATATAGTGCCCACCTTCAAATCAGATTGTATGCGGATTGAAAGAAGTTTGAAATGTGTTCTTCTGGATGATGAAATACCAAGCTTGAGGTTCTTGAAAATGCTCTGTGAGCAAATTCCAGGGGTAGAGGTGGTGAAAACCTTTAATGAACCAGCAGCATTGTTGAGAGAATACCGTTCACTAAGTTTTGATTTTTGTATTCTGGATATTGAAATGCCGGAATTTAATGGATTTGATGTAGCCAGAGAACTCAAGGATTTTCCGATTGTGTTTTCTACCGCATATAAACAATATGCGAGCGATGCTTTTGATATTAATGCTGTAGATTACATGCGTAAACCAATATCTCTGCAACGTCTTCAGCAGGCCATTATGAAAGTAGAACAAATAATCAATAATAAAGCTGAAATTGTCTCGTTTGCACAGTTTAATACGAATAAAGGAAAAACGGTATTGTATTTCGATCAGATTAACTATGTTCAAATAGCTGAAGTAGACAGCCGTGATAAAACAGTTTATTTGGCTGATGGTTCGTTCATTTTGTTGAAAAATATAAGCTTCGATAAGTTGATGGAGATTTTGCCTGAGCATGACTTTATACGCATCAATAAAAAAGAGATCATTGCAACCAAGATCGTTAAATTTTTCTCCGCTGATCAAATAACAAGCAACTTGTTTGACGAACAAGATATGCCTCTTTTGTTTAATTTGGGGGAATCGTACAAGAAAATGTTTTTCGAGAAATTCAGTTGATTACATTTTTTTTTTGTTTCATTACATATTTCCTTCCACCTAGCAGCTGAAAAGCACTAAAACTCTTACAGAATTATATTTTTGTTGAGACTGTATTTTATCCCTCCTTGTTTAGAGAATATTGGTTGGGACTTAGTATGCTATTGTCATTATATTTATTTTAATTGCTATTGAAGATGAGGAAATATAAGAATACAATTTTCTATGTAGTTTTAGTTGGTACATTACTTGGGGTGATGTATTGGGTGATTCATTTGGGGGCACAGCTAGAGGCTCCAGAACTACTGCGTGGGGAGAAAACAAGTCAAGGTGCCTGGAAGGATTTTACATCAACTTTATTCCATAGTCTGCAGCATCCGCTAGCGATATTATTGGCTCAAATCGTGACGATCATTATCGCGGCACGTATTATGGGCTGGATTTGCATTAAGATTAAGCAGCCTGTGGTAATCGGAGAGATGCTCGCAGGTATCATATTGGGACCATCATTGCTGGGGCTCTATTTTCCTGAATTTTCGCATACACTTTTTCCTGTAGAATCGCTCAGTAATTTGCAGTTTTTGAGTCAAATTGGGCTAATCTTATTTATGTTTATCATTGGAATGGAGCTGGATCTGAATGTGCTGCGAAATAAAGCGCATGATGCTGTTGTCATTTCTCATGCAAGCATTGTGATCCCATTTACGTTGGGAATTTCATTGGCTTATTTTTTATACCTATTCCATCCACCTACAAATGTAGAGTTTCTATCCTATAGCTTGTTTATTGGTATTTCCATGAGTATCACAGCATTTCCTGTCCTTGCCAGAATTATACAAGAAAGAGGATTGCAAAAAAGTAAGCTAGGTGCAATGGCGATTACCTGCGCGGCTGCAGACGACATTACGGCTTGGTGTATACTCGCTGTCGTAATTGCAATCGTCAAAGCCGGTGATTTTGCCAGTGCGTTGTATACAATAGGGCTTGCTGTTGCTTATGTGCTCATTATGATTAAGATCGTGCGCCCATTTTTGATGCGCGTAGGAGAGGTGAAAGGTAGTAAGGAAGCTTTGAGTAAACCTGTTGTTGCTATTTTCTTTATTGTGCTGTTATTGTCTGCTTATGCAACCGAAGTAATCGGTATCCATGCACTTTTTGGTGCATTTATGGCGGGAGCAATCATGCCCGAAGGAAGTCGATTCCGAACAGCATTCATCGAAAAAATCGAAGATGTCTCTACTTTGTTATTGTTGCCTTTATTTTTTGTCTATACTGGACTGCGTACGCAGATCGGTCTACTTAATGATCCTCAGTTATGGATGATTACCATTGGTATTATTTTGGTCGCGGTTATTGGGAAATTTGCAGGTAGTACGTTGGCGGCGCGTTTTGTCGGTCAAAGCTGGAAAGATAGTTTGAGTATCGGCGCGTTAATGAATACGCGGGGTTTGATGGAACTTATCGTCCTCAATATTGGATACGATCTTGGCGTTTTAAGTGCTGAATTATTTTCGATGATGGTCGTTATGGCCTTAGTGACCACCTTTATGACAGGGCCATCCTTAGATCTTATCAATTTTCTCTATCGACCAAAGAAGAGTTTATTGCAGGAAGATATCCAGGATAAATCGAAATTTAAGATTCTATTGTCTTTTGCGAAAAGTAATACTGGGATTTCGCTACTGTATCTAGCGGATGCTTTAACGTTGAAATCGAAAAAGAATGCTGAGATTACTGCATTACATATTGAACCTTCAAACGAATTACATCATTATGAGGTGGAAACCCAGGAACTGGATAGTTTTCGTGAAATCAAGCAGGTCGCTCAGCAACTCGAACAGCCTATTCAGACAGTATTTAAAATTTCTAGTGATATCGATAGTGAGATTGTTCAAACTTCCAATGAACGCGATCAGGATTTATTACTTTTGGGTGTCAGCGAATCCATCTATGAGGGGAGTTTATTGGGGCGATTTTTAGATTTTACTACGCGGATTGTAAATCCTGAAAAGTTATTCCATACGGTTACAAATGCCGAGTCTCCCTTTACGACATTTGATAGAAATCAGCAGATCAACGCCAAAGTGAATGCAATGGTAGGCATTTTAATTGATAAAGACTTTGTGAAGGCGAAGCGAGTGATCGTTCCTGTTGTTTTGAAAAATGATGAATTTCTATGTGAAATCATACAGCGCCTTATTCAGCATTCGGATGCTCAGATCATCGTGTGGGATCTGAATCAAGTGCTGAAAACCAATGAAAGCTTCAAGGAGAAATTGAGGCAATTGGAACAACTTGTTCCCAACCATCTCACAATAACGGAAAAAGAGTTAAACAGTGATACCTGGCGGGACCATGACTTAATGTTGATCAGCCTGCCCAGCTGGAACAAAATTGTCAATAAAAAAGTACATTGGCTTCCTTTTACGCCATCTACACTGTTGATGGCGGATCGCAAACCATAAATAAAACGTAAAAAGCCCCTAGGGGCTTTTACTTAAGGTGTTATCAAGATCTAATTATTGATCTTTTCTATCTTGATTTTTAGTCCGATCAATTTTTCGATATCAGCCAAATACGGTCTTTCTTCTACATCGCAAAAAGAGATGGCTTTTCCTTCCTGACCAGCTCTTCCTGTTCTACCAATGCGATGAACATAGGTTTCCGGTACATTTGGGAGATCATAATTAATCACAAGCGGTAGTTGTTCGATATCGATTCCTCTTGCTGCAATATCGGTAGCGATCAAAATTTTAAGATGACTGTCCTTAAATTCACCTAAAGCTTTTTGTCTTGCATTTTGCGATTTATTTCCGTGAATGGCCGCTGCTCTCAAGCCATTTTTTGCAAGCAACTTGACGATTTTATCCGCTCCGTGTTTTGTTCGGGAGAATACAATGGTGCGCTCATGCTTCAGCTTTTTTAATATGCTCGTCAATAATTTGATCTTCTCCTTCTTTTCAACAAAAAATACAGATTGATTTACTTTCTCGGCTGTTGAGCTTACCGGGGTGACGTCAACTTCAATAGGCTTGTGTAATATGCCATGCGCGAATTTACGGATATTAGGAGGCATTGTCGCCGAGAAGAATAATGTCTGTCGCTTTGAAGGAACCTTGGCGAGGATCTTCTTGATGTCATGAATAAAGCCCATGTCCAGCATGTTGTCCGCCTCGTCTAATATCAAGATCTCGATTTTATCTAGAGAAACTATCTTTTGATTCATTAAATCCAGTAAGCGGCCTGGGGTAGCAACAAGAATATCAATACCTTTTTTAATTTCTTTAACTTGCTTTTCTTGGCTTACTCCACCAAAAATAGTGCAATAGTTTAGTTTTAGATATTTTCGGTATAAGTTGATATTGTCTCCAATTTGAATGGCTAGTTCACGTGTTGGTGTAAGAATCAAAGCTCTAATGGGAACGAGTTTACCTGATGTCTTAGTTTCTTCAAGACGTTGTAAAAGCGGAAGTGCAAAAGCGGCCGTTTTACCGGTTCCCGTTTGTGCACAGCCAATAAGATCGTTTCCTTGCAATACAATTGGAATGGCTTTTTGTTGAATTGCAGTAGGGTGTGTATAGCCTGTTTCTGTTATTGCTTTTAAAAGCGGAGCGATTAAACTGAGTTGTTTAAATTCCATAAATAGTATGTTCGAATTTGTCTTAAATAAAACCTTTGAGAATCCTTTTTATGCTTTTTATTTGAAAACTAAAAGTCTTCAACGGAAAAGTAAAAGATTGCTAAAAAATTGTAAAGGAAGAATAGGAAAAAGAAATGGGATAAGTCATTAAGAATTACCCCATTAACAAGAAAGTGTATTTTTTGGATTACGCCAATTTTACATTTGTAGCGCTGATCCCCTTTGGAGTTCTTTCTACATCATAAGTAACAACGTCGCCTTCAGATACTTGGTTTTTAAGCGCAGAAACGTGTACGAAAACATCTGCACTACCATCCTCTGGTGTAATAAAACCAAAACCTTTAGTTTCATTGAAAAATTTAATTTTACCTGTATTCATTATTTTTAATTAAGTGCGGCAAGGTAGGCATAATAAATGATTAATCTTTTATTTTTTTTAATGAATTATAAAATGGGTTGTGTAACTGAGCGTTTTTTTGAACGAGATGTTGATTGAAACAGCGTTAGAAGGAGGAATTTATCGAACAAAAATGTATAATAAAACACGATCTCGCCAACCAATGTAACATGGTCAACTCATGATGCTGTTGTTAATGGTATTATTAATTATTTAGATAAATATTTTTTCTAAATGTTTGTTCTTAGTGAAATTAGTAGTAACTTCAACCGCCCCTCCCAAGGGCATGTTTTTCATAGGTAGATGTATGGTCGAGTGATTCTAACTCGACCATTTTTTGATAGGGGTACGCTAGGTTTGTCTATATATATTTTACAATGCTTTTTGCGAGCACCTAGATTCATTTTTGTATTTTCATCGAAGCAATTTGTTTTTAATAATAAAGAAAGCATTCTTATTTAGGGCATTCATCTAAGCATATGTATTCTGTTCGTTTTGACAATTTAGATGATATCCAGTAAAAACAAAACTTAAACCAATATCCAATGAATAGAAAAGATTTTATCAAAACGTCCACTGTTTTAGCTGCATCGTCATTTTTCTTAAATGCTAAAGGTTCAAACTTTTTAGATCGATCCATCCGGGTTGGATTAATTGGTGTAAATGGTATGGGCTGGTCTGATTTGAATGCATTGTTAAAGAATGATGGCTTGGTGTGTACTGCTCTTTGTGATGTGGATGAAAATATTCTTAAAAAGAGAGCAGAAGAACTTCAAAAAAGAAATATACAGGTCGAAACGTTTGTAGATTATAAGAAGATGCTCAATAGCTCGATTGTGGATGCGGTCATTATTGCAACTCCGGATCATTGGCATTGCCTGCAACTGGTAGATGCCGTAAATGCTGGAAAGCATGTATATGTCGAAAAGCCCATCGGTAACTCCATTGTTGAATGTCAATTAATGGTTCAGGCAGCAAAAAAGAATAAGGCTATTGTACAAGTCGGGCAATGGCAAAGAAGTCAGCAACATTTTAAGGACGCCATTGATTTTGTTCATTCCGGTAAATTGGGCAAAATAAGATTGGTAAAAGCTTGGTCTTATCAAGGGTGGAAAAGTGCTATTCCCATCGTGCCCGATGAACCGGTTCCTGCAGGTGTACATTATACGGAATGGCTAGGTCCGGCACAAAAAAGACCATTTAATTCGAATCGATTCCATTTTAATTTTCGATGGTTTTGGGACTATGCAGGAGGTTTGATGACAGATTGGGGTGTGCATATGTTGGATTATGCTTTACTTGGGATGAAGGTTTCTAATCCAAAATCTATTATGGCCTCAGGAGGTAAGTTTGCGTTCCCGGACGATGCAGGCCAAACACCTGATACGATGACTGCTGTGTACGAGTTTGATGGCTTCAATATTCAATGGGAACATGCCAAAGGAATTGATCTCGGACCTTATAACCGCAATCACGGTGTCGCATTTATTGGTAACAATGGTACGCTGGTCTTGAACAGGTCGGGCTGGGAGGTCATTCCAGAAAAAGGAAGGATGGAAGCGGTCTCTATCCAACCTTCTTTAGATAACGGACTGGACAAACATATGGAAAATTTTGTAGCATCCATTCGCCAACGTAATCCACAAGTACTTCATGCACCAATTGAAGTGGGGGCACACATTGCCATCTTTTCTCAGCTCGGAAATATAGCATTCAGAACTGGACAAAAACTCTATTGGGATAAAGATAAACAGCATTTTACCGATCAGAAAGCAAATAAATACTTAGCTTCGGTTTATCATAACGGCTATAAATACCCAAAAGTATAATGCTTAAAATTGGTTGTTGATTAATTATTATAATCAACAACCAATGGATTATTCCTTACTGATTATTCACTCCTTTATTTCTTAAAGAACAAATTCATTTGCAAGATCGATCTCCTCGCGATTGATGGAGTGCCCCGCGTTTTGATATACCATGAGCTTTACATTGGCATTCATTTGTGCTAATATGGATACTGTAGCTTCAACGCGTTCAAGAGGAACATGGAAATCAGGATTGCTAGTGCCAATAAAAATAGGCGTTTGTGCGAAGTCACCGGTGTAATTATCCCTGTTAATTTCTTCGCCTATTACTCCGCCAATAATTGCTATAGCGCCACCATAGCGCTGCCCATGCCGTGCAAGATATTCTAGTGTTAAACAGGCACCCTGAGAAAAACCAAAAAAATAGATATTTTCGGCGAGGATCCCATTGTCTAAAGCTAGTTTAACTGTATGATCGATCAGATCAATTGCGGAACTCAACCAGGGCTCGTTCTCATGTACGGGAGCAATAAAAGAATAGGGGTACCAAGTGTGATTTTCTGCCTGCGGTGCAAGTAGTGCAAAATTATCGACATGAAGATAGGATGACATGCCAAGGATGTCTTCTGCACTCCCCCCACGACCATGGATCATGACAATGGCTTTTTCTGCCTGTTCTAAATTTTTACCAGCTGTTTTAATATTTATTGAATGACTCATTTTATGCTTTCATGTAGGGTAGTTTATACCGTTTTTTTAAACCAAACGTCTTGATATAGTTCTGGATGACGATGAAACTGCGCATTTACATAAGGACATAATGGAACAATTTTCATGTTGTTTTCGCGCGCATGAGATACCAATTTCTCGAGTAGTATTTTTGCAAATCCTCTTCCCTCATAGGCTTCGTCCACCTCTGTATGGTAAACAACGAGATTACCGTCAATGATAGCGATACTCATCAAACCTGCTTTGCGTTCATCGGAGAATAATTGAAGCTCTCCACGTTGATTTTTGTCTAATACAATTTCAGTTCTTTCCATAATTTCCTCGTTTGTATAATGATGTTTATATAATTTAATTAATCGATTTTTGGCAATGTCTGTTCAATCTGCGAACGGTAGTTTTCATATTGCTTCGGCAATTTGAGTGCCGATCCTAAGCTGGATAGTGGTTCGTCTACCGTAAATCCGGGATTGTCTGTCGCGATTTCAAATAAGACACCACCAGGTTCACGAAAATAGAGTGAGAAAAAGTAATCTCGATCTATTTTTGGTGTGATATCTAGCCCTGCTGAAAGTACCTTTTCACGATACTCCATCAAAACATTGTCGTCCTTTACCCGAAATGCGACATGATGGTTTGTACCGGCTGCATTTTTGCCGTATGGTAGATTTTTATCCGCTATTATGTCAACGCTATTAGCCGTATCAATGCTATCCGTTGTTAACCTATAACGATTATCATGCTGTTGTTGGAGCGAATAACCCAAAATATCGGTCAATACTTTTAGCGTCGGATCTGCTTCTTTTAAAGAAAGCGTGATATTATGGAAGCCTTTTAGTGCATGTTCGCTATTGATGTCAGTCGTTGTCCATGCCTTTCTATTATCTTTCGTTTCAATAAACTGAAGCTGCAATCCATCAGGATCATTAAATGAAATTAGCTTCTCTCCAAAAATTTCACTTTCCTGTAAACTAATCTGATGTTCCCCTAAGCGATTTTTCCAAAAATCCAAACTCCCTTGAGGTACGGCATAGCCAATATGAGTCGCCATTCCTGCTCCTGCGGTACCTTTTCCGATACCTTCCCATGGGAAAAAAGTGAGGATCGTTCCGGGGTCCCCCTGTTCATTGCCGAAGTAGAAGTGGTAGGTGCCAGGGTCGTCGAAATTAACTGTTTTTTTGACAAGGCGTACACCCAGTACTTTCGTGTAAAAATCGAGATTTCGCTTTGCGTTGTCTGCTATCGCAGTAATGTGGTGTAACCCTAATATTTTATTTTCCATATCTGATAATTTTATTTTCTTAACTAATGTAAAGTTACGCCGACCAACAGGGAATTTTATTGAACTAGATTAATAAAAGCTATAATTGACATTTTTGTTTTTTAGGGAATAGTGATTTTCGAAAATATATAAAAAAACACCTGAAGTTGGGGACTTCAGGTGTTTAACCTAACCAATTATTAACCTAAATTTATGAAATGTATATTTCTGAATATTATACTACAACATCAAATCCAATTATCATGCCACTATTTAATAGTGTAAATGAACTCAGATAAAAGCGTTATATATTGTATAATTTAGGTAAATTGGATTGTACTAATATGAGGTGGGAATTGAAGACTTCAATTAAAAATAGATTTAAAGATGAAAAATAGAACAATGGTTAAGGTCATCACTTTCTCTGTTTTATTGCTAACGCTGGGTTGTCAGCAGCCGCAGACAAATGAATCAAAGGAGGCTGCACAAAAACAACTTGACGAAAACAAAGAGAATAAAAGAATCGTTTTAGATTTTTATCAGCAAATGTTTGGTGATAAGGATGTCTCTGCAGTTGATAAGTACATTTCCCCTCAGTATATCCAACATAATCCCTCTGTTGCGGATGGAGCGGCAGCATTTAAGCTCGCTGCAGCGAAATGGTTTGAAGGACAACCTAAAACAAGGATTGATGTGCAACACATTGCTTCGGATGGAGATTTGGTCTTCATACACCTAAAGAATAAGAATCCAGATGGTAGTCTTAAATCGACTATTGATATATTCAGGCTGGAAAAAGGTAAAATTGTGGAGCATTGGGATGCACAGCAAGATGTGCCTAAAAATGCAGCAAACGCACATCCTATGTTTTAGGGATAGCAATAAATCGCATTTCCTTTTTCCTCTGCGTTTTAGTCCCTCTTAATTGTTCGGGAATCTATCAGGTATGGTAAATTATGTCTAAATTTAGGCCTAACTCATTTTTTTCGCAAACCATTAATGTTAATCATGAAAAGAGTCTTCGGCCTAAGTTATTTTTATCTGTTGTTTTCTGCATGTAGTGTGCATTATCGTCCGAAAGATCATCCGTATGTATATGTTCAAAAGAAAGATCGAGAGGTTAAGGAATGGAAGCTAGTATGGGAAGAGCACTTTAATTCCCCTAAGCTAGATAGTAGTAAATGGTCCCGGATTCCAGCGGGAGGAGCTGATTGGAACCGGCATATGAGTATGGATGATGCCTGTTTTGGATGGGAAAATGGTGAGTTAATTCTTAAAGGAATAAAAAATACAGACAAAAATAAAGATTCAAGACTATTTTTGACAGGTGGGATATGGAGTAAGGGAAAGTTTGCTTTTCAGTACGGACGCATAGAAATCCGAGCTAAACTTGGAAGTGCAAAAGGGGCATGGCCTGCCATGTGGATGCTGGCGGAGTTAGATAAGTATGGGAAGTATCCGAGAAATGGTGAAATTGATATTATGGAACATCTTAATTTTGATCATATCATTTACCAGACAACACATTCATACTATACCTTAGATCTGGGGCAAAAGGAGAATCCCAAACATTTTGGTACCGCTTCGATCAAATCAGAAGAGTACAATACATATGGTATAAGCTGGTATCCCGATCGTATCGTATTTCAGTTGAATGGTGTTGACACCTTTACTTATCCAAGAGTTAATGGGGTAGATCCTTCTCAGTGGCCTTATGATCAGCCCTTTTATCTATTGATTGATCAACAGTTGGGCGGGAGCTGGGTTGGTGAGGTAAATCAAGACCAACTGCCTGTTGAGATGCGTGTTGACTGGGTTAAAGTTTACCAATAGTGCTTACCAATTCTGAGAGGGATAAGAGACGAAAAAAATCGCCTATTAATGAACTGCAGTTTTCTGATAACAGTTAAATATCCTAATTTTAGAGGTGACCTATGATTAGGTGACAAAAACTTAATATACACGACATAGGAAAAATGTTTACTTTTGGCCAAATTATGGAAGATAATACGATATTCAAGATTAGCAATAAGATTAAGGAAATTCGAAAAGAAAAAGGAATTACCATACAGGAAGTTGCTGATAGAGCGGGGGTAAGCAAGGGACTTATTTCGCAGATTGAAAATAACAGAACAATACCCTCCCTACTGGTATTGATTAATATCATCAATGCACTGAATATTGATCTTAATGAGTTTTTTAAAGATTTTAATTCTGAATTGGATTCAGGCCCCGTGGTCGTTCGGAAAAAAGATACTTATAGTCCGTTTGAAAAAGAGTCGGCTATTGGTTTCCATTATAAAAGGATTTTTACATCTGCGATGGATAGTTCGACCATGGACATTGTTCTTTTGGAGTTGCTTCCGGATGCACAACGACCAATGGTTGAGACCGAAGCTTATGAATATAAATATATCATTAGCGGGCAGGTTGAGTACATCTTCAATGATCAAAAAATTAGCTTAGAAGAGGGCGATTCGATCTTTTTTAATGGCCGATTGTCACATACACCGCGTAATGTTGGAAGTGAAAAGGCCGTCATGCTAATTGTATACTTTTTTGAAAATAAGAAATAGAGGATAACATGTTAATTGTCAGGGCATCATTGAATCATTCAGTGATGCTTTTTTTATTTTATACTTTTCGTATCGCAAAGGGATGCTTATATTTGTTTATAAATACTTAACAAAAGTTTAGTCTTGTGTTAATTTCCAAAATTTACTTTTGATTGCGGACAATGAGGTCTGTTAACAAGTTTAAATGATGGAGTTAAACCAACGAATAAAAAGACGCATAAATAGACTGGATGAGAAATCTGTGGCTATTGTTCTGGCTGTTACAGCATTTTTATGTTATACGAGTATGTATTCATTTAGAAAGTCATTTACGGCATCTGCTTTTGCAAATGATACTATTTTTGGTGTCGATTATAAAGTCTGTATGGTGGTCATTCAAATGCTGGGGTATTTGTTGTCCAAGTTTTATGGCATTAAATTTATCTCTGAAAGTAAACAGCGTAGTAGAGGGCGGTATTTGATCGGTTTGATTTGTATTTCATGGATAGGTCTTTTGGCATTTGCAGTTTGTCCGAGACCTTGGAATGTTGTCTTTCTTTTTATCAATGGTTTTCCATTGGGAATGGTTTGGGGTTTGGTATTTAGTTATTTAGAAGGAAGGCGGTTTACAGAGATTATGGGGGCAGTGATGTCTGTGAGCTTGATTTTCGCGTCAGGACTGATAAAAACGGTTGGGCGGTGGTTGATGTCTTCTTTTCATGTTAACGAGTTTTGGATGCCATTTTTGACGGGTTTACTGTTTTTTCTGCCCTTTGTTTTGTGTGTATGGGTATTGGAAAATGCTCCAGGGCCAACAGAAGAAGACAAGAAGCTCCGGACGGAGCGCATTGCGATGGATAGTAAAATGCGAAAACACTTTTTTAAAACCTTTATGCCGGGTATCGTTTTGACTATTATCGTTTATACGATGCTTACTATTTTACGTGATGTACGCGATAATTTTGAGGTTGAAATCTGGCAGATGTTACATGTGAAGGGGGCGGGCATTTTTGCAAAAGTTGATGGGACTATCTCCTTGATTGTACTGCTGCTGGTAAGTTGTCTAATCATGGTTAAAAATAATCTTAAAGCATTTAAGTTGATCCACTATATGATCATTATAGGTTTTCTGACTGCAGGTATTTCTACCTATTTGTTTACAAAACAATGGATTGACGGTTTAAGTTGGATGTTGCTCGTCGGTTTGGGCTTGTATATGGCATACATCCCTTACAATGCGATATTTTTTGAGCGAATGATCGCAACATATCGTATGAAAAGTAACATCGGCTTTGTTATGTATATGGCTGACTCAATCGGTTATTTGGGTATGTAATCTCACCCTAACTAGCTATATCCAAAACTAAATAATTCCAATCGAATTTATTGTTATTATCTCGTTGGAAAGTCGGGAAATTCTCCTGTT
>NZ_JBNPWQ010000055.1:0-29094 GCF_050433745.1 Sphingobacterium sp. HSC-15S19 | reverse complement strand
TATGAAAGGGAATATTTTTGACAACCTAGTATATCGGATGATCTGCCATAAACCAGAACAATATAATATGATTATTGCTTAAAGGAATAGGTCAATCATTTAATTTAGACATTAAAAAAATTATAGGTTATTAAGGATAAATTTTACCCTTTGATCGGGAGGAAGGACAGGTACCTGGATGACCGGACATGGGAAGCGGGTGTAGACCTCAATAATCAAATTGTGAATTCTAATCTGATCCTGCTCGTCCTCTAGTCTTGCATAATCATTAATAAGAGGAAGACGGTCAAGAACAAAAACTTTCTGATAACAAAACCTCTTGCACATTGCAATAAGCCTTCGGTCATATTTCAGTCCAAGAAATTTGTAATAGGCCATAGCATCGGGAAGCGCTCTGTCTAAAAAAGCGATTTTATTAACATCCAGCGTTGATTCCTCCCTGATCTGAAGATTCAGTACTTCCATTTGGAATTGTTCTCTGTTGTTCTTTATCTCTTCGACTGTTCTGCCTTTAATTTTTTGTGTATCAATATAATGTCTTGCCTGTTCCGCAATAATTGCATATCCACGTTTTGCCAGAAGTTCTACGACGGTAGTTTTGCCGGTACAGGGTCCACCGGTAACTACATACCAATTTGTCTTGATCTCTTTATGGTTGATGGTATCCATTACTAATTCTATTTTTTTTATTCGCAAAGCATACGGCACTCATTAACCACTTCCAGGATATTCTCCGGTGTCAAGCCTATCCGGGTTAATATTTCCTGTTGTTGTAATAATGTGCTGCACACAATTATATCATTAGCCAACAGCACTTTTTTGTCCCTTTCCGTTAAGGAGATCAGGCAGGTTATGGGATACAGGCCGGAACGATCTATAAGGTCCTTCAGACCTTTATCTCTTGGATAATCCCATCCAACCAAAGACATTTTCATACATGTACCGTACTGAATTGCATCGTCAGAAAAGCGGCCATTGGTTACTATCCAGCTTTGATGGAACTGGGGACCGTGACAACCGCTATCTTGCCACTGTTTTTCGACATCGAGAAATCTTGATTGGATGTACAACGGAATTTTTACATCACTAACAAATCCTTGCCGATTATGGAACTTGCATTCTATCATAATATGATGATCATCTTTAGTCGCTATCACATCTATTTCGTGTTTTACACAATGCCCAGGAACAATTACTCCTGTTCGTGTGCTATATCCCATAGATTCTAATATCGCCGAGGTAAGTTTTTCAAAAGGGAAACCAGTAGGGCCCAGCGCCATAATCGCCTTTTTCAGGTTATACCTGGCCGAAGCAGGTTTTGCTATTTTTCTTAGCCATTTGAAAGCCGTCTTGTAAATATCCCGGGTAGCCATTCCATCGATAAGATTGTCCTGCACTTTTTGCAGAACAATCTCAACCTGCTGCGGAGCCGCTCCGGACCGGGACAGTGACTGTCTTAATTTATTACTGTCGAAAGCCACGCGCTGGCCTGAAGCTTTTAAGATGTAAATATCTTTGTCTTTTTGCATAAGCTCTTATCTTTAAACCTTTACACATGTTTTCATGCTTAAGGACAATTGTTGAATTGAAAGCTAAAACTTCATTCGCTGTATCCTAATGGCATTTAATATGGCAATCAATGATACGCCCACATCAGCAAAGACAGCCTCCCACATTGTAGCCAGACCGCCCGCACCTAAGATCAGAACAATACCTTTTACTACAAATGCCAGTGTTATATTCTGCCATACAATTTTCTTGGTTTTCTTACCGATATTGATGGCTATAGGGATCTTGGAGGGTTTGTCATCCTGAATGACTACATCCGCTGTTTCAATGGTCGCATCGCTTCCGAGCCCCCCCATGGCGATACCTACATCACTTAGTGCAACTACAGGGGCGTCGTTTACCCCGTCGCCCACAAAGGCTACAGTTTCACTTTTAGCTTTGATTTCTTTTACCCTGTTTACCTTATCTTCCGGTAACAGATCTCCGAATGCATTGTCAATTCCCAATTTATCGGCCACAAATTTGACAACCGTAGTTTTATCACCGCTTAACATGGTTACTTTCACATTGAGTTTGTGAAGCAGCTCGATAGTACGTTGAGAGTCTTCCTTGATACTGTCAGCAATGGTAATGTAGCCTACAAATTTTCCTTCGCTGGCAACTGCAATAGTCGTATAGACGATCGATGAGGGGTCAACATTGTAACTTATACCAAACTTATCCATCAATTTGAAATTGCCGACCAAAAGTTCCTTGCCACTTATTGTCGCTTTCAAACCATGTCCTGCTATCTCTTCTGTGTTTTCAAGCTTAATGGAGCTATCAATATCACCCACGTATTCGTGTATAGCCGTTGCAACAGGGTGCGTACTCAGACTTTCTACCGCGTTGACAAGTTTTAAGATTTCGTCTTTATTAAACTCGGGATTGAACATAACCTCCTGCACCTTAAAAACGCCTTCGGTCATTGTACCGGTCTTGTCCATCACAACATTCTGTATTGCAGCCATAGCATCGAGAAAGTTGCTTCCTTTGAAGAGAATACCATTACGACTGGCAGCGCCAATACCCCCAAAATATCCCAATGGTATAGAAATAACCAGTGCACAAGGGCATGAAATTACAAGGAAAACTAAGGCCCTATATAACCAATCATTGAATACATAATTGTCAACGAAGAAATAAGGAACAAGGCAAATTGCTACGGCCAAAAAAACCACGATGGGAGTGTACACTTTTGCAAACTTCCTGATAAATAATTCTGTCGGGGCTTTCTGGGAAGTAGCGTTTTGTACCAGCTCCAGTATTTTACTGAGTTTACTATCCGAATAAGCGGTAGTTACTCTAACACGGGCTACTGTATTCAGATTGATCATTCCGGCAAGCACCGTTTCTCCTTTATTCTTGGTATCTGGCTTGCTTTCGCCCGTGAGTGCTGCTGTATTAAAAGAAGCACTATCAGTAAGAAGTTCTCCGTCAAGTCCCAATTTTTCACCGGGTTTAAGCTGAATAATATCCTCAATCTGAGCTTCCTCCGCCTTGATCGTTTTTGCTCTTTCGTCTACAATAATAGTTACTTCGTCTGGTCGCTGGTCGAGCAATGCTTTAATGTTGCTTTGCGCCCTGGATACGGCAAGTGTTTGAAATACTTCACCTACTGCATAGAACAACATCACTGCTACTCCTTCGGGGTATTCTCCGATAAAAAATGCGCCAATCGTCGCAATACTCATCAAAAAAAACTCTGAGAATACTTCACCTTTCGAAATACTTTTAATAGCATCCTTTATAACTGGAAATCCCACGATTGCATAGGATACCAGATACCAAATAAACCTGACAGTACCTTTAAACCATTCCTGAGGCACCCAGTTGTCGAATGCAATTGCTAGAAGTAAAAGTAAGAGGGAGAGGATGGAAGGAAGGAACATTTTAATCGGACTTACGGTGGCATTACTGTGGTCATGACCATCATCATCACTATGACCATGGTCGTGTCCGTCATTTTTGTGATGTTCGTCTTTCACCAATTCTTTTGCGCCCGCTTCTGTATAGACCTTTTCGGTCTGTGTACAGCAAATCTGTTTGCCCAGGGCGTCGTATTTGTGTTTGTGTTCCATAATATTTTTTTAAGATGGTTTTTGTTTTATGATGTTAGACATCGATAAGATCGGTGCTGTTTTCATCTTTTATCTAACATACCTAATAGTATTTATTGTAAATAACATTGATCATCAAATTGCCCTTGCTATCTGATTCGGTCAGGTTTTTCAGAGCTTTTACTTCACTAATAAATGACGTATTGGAAAAATCACTTTCAATATTTTTAATAGTAAGTTTTTCAAGCGGAGCGTTTAGATTTTTGCTATAAAAATAGTAGGTGCGACTTGCGTATCTATAGCCTCCCCGTTCGTATTTAGAATAGATAATCAATCCGTTACTCCCAATAATTTTATGATAACCATAGGTCCCGAAAGTCGTCCCCTTATTAAAATAACGAAACAGATCATTACCTCTTTGATATCCCCATAAACTCCCATTCGGAAATTTACTTTTTTGCTGTCCATGCTTTAAAGTAAGCTTGTTGTAATAAACACTGAACTTGTTCTTTTTGCCTGTAAGACAGATGCTGTCAATAAATTTTCCTTCGCTGAACTCCCCATAGCTTTTATAGAGTTTTACATAATCCATACAATACTCCGAAGCTCTTGTTTGAGATTCAGCCCTTACCGGATTCAAAAAGTCTATAAGAAGTATTGTCAATACCACGATCTTGTACGCCAAAGCTTTCCCACCACCTAGTTCGAGAAGTTCGTCCCCGGTGTGTGGATAGCATAGATTTCCAATATGTACGCTACGTTTGAATTCCATAAGCTCTATTTTGAAAGATTTTCTAATACTCTATCATTTAAAAACTGATTAGTAATTTTATTCGCTTCAATTAATATACCTTCAATAGATGGTGCTTTCTTACCGATATATTCCCTCGCCCTTATTATAGCCTGGTCACTTTTTATGCCTTCGGTTTCCTTTACCGCTTGCGCCAAGGCGAGCAATCCGAGTCCTTTATCCTTTAAGATTCCCAATTGCTCGATCATCCAGCTGATCGCAAAAAAGCCAAATTTGGAGATTGCCAACGGTTTCATCTGTTTATCTTCCACAGCGGGAAGTTTGTTATAGCGGGAATCCAATACTGAATCTGTAAGATAGTTCTCGAAAATCAGCCTTTCCTCTTCAATGTCTATGAGTTCAATACATCCCTGAAGCGCCTGCGCATAAATACTTAACCAGCGCAACTTCCTTCGGAATTCATGGACACCCAACTCAACGTCTTTAAAAATAGCTTTGCCTTTCTTGTTATATTCCATGATCTTTTCAATCTCAGACCGATAAAATTTAACAAGACGCTTATGTTGTTCGTCTTTTTTTCGCCAATTCGTTTTTTTAAGATTTCTGCTGATCTTTTTTACTAGCTTTCCATTTAACCAGTTTTTACTTTTAAGTAAATTATTGAGGTTCTTAAAAGCTTTTTCTTCTTGCGCCGAGAAATAGGACCTGACATCTTCTGGAATGTTTTTATTGTTCGAAAACTCTATACCCAAGGCAACAAAATAATCCGCGCTTCCAAGTATATCTTCCAACTGCTTGAACTTTTCCCGCATCTTAATAAAACGTTTCCTTTTGGGCCCAGTTATGCTATATATTCTGGCTAAAGCTTCCAATTGAAATAATGGTGTTCTAAGGTTATTTTCAAAAAGGTAACGCCCTGGGTTTTCTTCTTTTTGAGCATCATTTAATAAAATGGTTACATTTTGAAGATGCAGATCGAATTGAATATTATTCTTTTTCATGATCACTGTTCTTATTGTTTGATAACTTTTTTAAAAATCTCCTGTACCATGCAAACTGATTGAAGGAGAAAATAAGTAGGGTAATGAGCGTCGCTGAAACTGCCAGAACAAACATATTTAGTGCTATTGCTATTCCAACAGCTGCGATTGCCCAAAGACCAGCAGCGGTAGTAAGACCTGTTGGCATACTTTTTTCATTATGAAAACCTATGCCTGCGCCAATAAAGCCTAATCCGGTAGCAATTGCGGCGAGCATCCTTGCGGTTGCAGATCTGTCTTCGGTCAGATGAGCAGCTACGGATACAAAAAGACAAGAGGCAACACAGATGCAGGCAAAAGTTCTTATGCCCATATTTTGCTGCTCCTTTTCCCTTTCAATACCCACAGCACCACCTAAAATGAGCGCGAGCAGCAATTTAGCCGAGAGTAAAAGTTCAAAATTGATATCCATGACATTTAATTGTTTCTATTATTTATCAATACTTTACATTTCATAGTAAGAATCGTTTTTAGACTTTACCGGAATATCTTTTTCTCCGATCATTTCCAACAGGTTAATCTCGATTGTCTGTGCAAGTGAGGTCATCGGCGTGTCTACAGGAGTATCCTCAAAAGGATCTTGCATAATGATTGCCGTTTTTTCTATAGCAATAAATAACGAGGGTATAAGAATAGTCATCATAATTTCAACAATAAGTTGGCCATCCTCCAATCCAAACGGTAAAATCGCCGCAAATACATAGATGAGCGTATGGACAAGCAGACTATATGATCGTGGGAAAACGGTGTTTTTTATGCGTTCGCACTTACCCATGCTATCACATAACCTTGCAATTGTTTCGTTCAATTGCACTTGTTGAATATGTGATATGTCCCCAGCGAATGCAAGTTCTTTAATCCTTTCCGAATGCTTGTCGAGTAACGCATTTGGAATATTTGCAGCATTAATTTGATGAATGTTTAAGTAAGCCTGAACTGATGGTGAGAATTGTTTTCTTCTAAGGGAATTGCCCAAAGCATAAGTCCAGATAATCTGTCTTTCAGCAAATTCCTTTGTTTCGTACTTAGGGGTATCGGGAGCATACTGAATGTACTGTCTTAAAAGGGTTCTGGAATCATTTACGATAGCCCCCCATATACTCCTTGCTTCCCACCAACGTTCATAGGATTGTGCTGTTCTAAAAGCAAGCAGTAAAGAAACTGCCGTTCCTACGAGTGCGGGAATACTTAAAGGAAGTGATACTTTTTTAAATGTCGGATGCATATCCAGCAATCCGATAGATATTGCAAAGACACAAATCAGCATGATCTGTATCTTGATTTCATTTACAAAGTACCAAATTGATATTTTCCGATTTAATAGCATGACGTAATATTGTGTGGTGTTTGAAATCAATCATTTTTTTTCTGTTACAATTACTTTATAATTTTATTGTTTAGTTCATTAGGCTCAATAACTATCCTTTTCGTTCATGAAATTGTCCAAGTGAAATGTATGGCGATGTACTGTTCAGCATGTACGCAACTTGTCCATGATAGGTATTATGACCAGAGGTGTTTTGGACAGTATATCCTACCGTATATACTCTTATTGGCAGTCTAATAACTCCTATACTAAGGCTAGTAATTCCGTAGGTGGTGGAACTAAAAAACAAGTTTTTATTTTGTAAATTCCTATACACTGCCACCAAGATTGCATCGATTAAAATCCCGATTGGTAAATAACTTCTATAAATAAAAAGCCAGTTTCTCCGCCTTTCAAATTCTTCTTTCAACGCCATAATTTTTTTGATTTTTCATAATGTAGGTTTATAATCACTTAGCCATGTCTGAGCAATTACAGCCCATTAATCCAATATTTACTTCCTTAAATCTATTTAGGATATTTTGTCCATACACTGTCCAATAGCTATGAGTTAGCAGCATGTTGCAATTAACGGTATGCCATTGGGCGTCAGAATAAACTTGATGGAGAAAGATTTCAAACTCCTTCCTTATCGCATGTGCATACCTTGGATAGGAGGTTCTGGTCAAGTGAAAGAGATCCGCATCACACAATGCCATTTCAATTCTGTTCTTGGGACATTGCGGAAACTTTGTAGCTTCGATACAAGCCAATACTGAATTAATAAATTCAGTATTGGCAGTAACTTTTTTCAAAAAATTCTCGGCTACTTTTTTACTTTCTTCTTCATGGCCAGTGTATGTGTAAGCGTAGCCACAGTCGTGAAACCATGCCCCCACAGTCAATATTTCCATTTCGGAATCATCCAAATTGCAAACTCCTCCAATTTCTTTGGCTGCTTCGACAACTTCCAGGGTATGGGTAAGGCTATGAAAACAAAGGTCAACTGAAAGCTCATCTTTCAGTAAAGCAGAAACATAGTCTTCAACTAATATTACCAGTTCTTTCATAGCCTATTCGTATTAAAGATTAGTGATCATGCCCCCCGGTGTTACTCAATTTGGCGTTGATAAAGAATGCGCCCTTTGTAACAATTTTTACCCCTTTAGGAATTTCATTTACAGGAGTAATCACTGTGTATCCCAATTCGGAAATGCCCCTTGCTATTTCAATCTTCTCGAAATTCATTTTTGGTTCTTTCTGCTTATTTTCTGCAGCATGATCATGCTGTTCTCCTGGTTTGTGATCATGGTCTTCCTCTGCTTTCTGATCATGACTTTCACCCTCGGCATGTTCATGGCCAGCTTCAGGCTCTTTGTCTGTATGGACAAAAATATAGAACTTGCCATCCGCTTCAACAATTGCAGTATTGGGTACGGTAGATGCCATAACATTTTCGACACTTACCATGCCTGTGATATTCATTCCATCAATCAATCCGGTTTTATTACCTACTACAGTACAGTGCACAGCAACTGTTTTACTTTCATTCTCGAAGGATGAACCTATATTGAATACTTTTGCGCTATAAGTCACCTGTGGATTGTTAGTAATGGTAAAATTCACTACTTGTCCCACTTTCATGTAAGGGAGATCCCTCTCGAAAACCTGAAGGTCTAGATGTAACAGACTGTTATCTACAATTTCAACCACAGGAGATGATACATCGACATAACTTCCAATTTTTGCGAACTCATTGCTTATGGTTCCGCTGACAGGACTTGTTACCGTTAGTGCTGATCTTAGATTTTCCCTGCTGATAGTAGCGGGATTTATTCCCATTAATTGTATTTGTTTCTTTAAGGAAGCCTTACGGGCCATCAAAGCGTTCAAATCGGCATTAGCTGTCTGGAGATTCTTTAACGCTCCCGCACTTCCCTGATTAAGTTCCTGTTGACGATTTTGTTCCTGTTGTGCCAACGTAATTCTGCTGTCAATTGTGATGTATTCTTCCTGCAGCTGAATAAACTGAGGATTTTCAATAGTGGCAATTACCTGACCTTTGCGGACATAATCACCCAACTGTACATTTAGGCTTTTAATAACACCACCATAAAGGGATGTTGCATTCGCCTTCTTGTTGTTTGGTACCCTTAGTGCCCCGTTAGCTTTGACAGTGGCTGTCAGATTTTTATCCTCAATGTTTCCAAGTTTGATGCCAACAGCTTTGATCTGTTCCTGTGTGAGTGAGGCAATAGTGGAAGACTCTTCTTCTGAATGTCCTTCCTCACCACTGGCTTCAGCTGCTTTTTTTTCTGTTGGAGCTTTAGCACCCTCTTTATTTTTTGCCTTTCCCCCACAGCTATATAAAGTTGTTATGAGAATAGCTGCAACTAATATTTTTTCTATGATTTTCATTTTATCTTATTTGTTATTGAAGTAATTGAATTGAATTGCTGATTGATTGAACTGGTTCAATACGTCCAGGTAATTTTGACGGATGCCAATAGCCTGGTTAAGAAACTGCCCCAATTCTGCAAAACTTATCTCACCCGTTCTGTAACTCAGGCTGGCCGCATTGATAATTTCTTCAGATTGCCTTAAGCCGGAGGTTTCATAGAAATTCAACAAGGAATAATTCTTTTCTATTTCAGCAATTGCGGTTCCTCTCTGGGTCTGGAACAATTGCGTCTGATAGGATAGTGTTTTTTCCTGCACCTCTTTCTCTGTAACTGCTACTCTTACCTTATTACGATAAGCACCGGTTCCAAACAATGGAAAGGATGCCATTACTGAAAAGCCAGTGAAAGGATCTTTCGCTCCCCATAAACGTTGGCTGAAAAATCTTCCTGAAAATTCAGGCCTATTCGTGTTTTTTTGGACTTTGATATTGGATGATGCAATATTTACATTTTGTTCCTGTAAGGCAAGAATAGGATGGGACGTAATGTTCTCCAACAATTGTACTTCTATCTTTTCAAGAGGAGCCGAGACAGGTAGTAACCATTCATTTTGGTTCAAAAGCATCATTAATTGTTGTTGCTGTACCGTCATTTCCTTCTTATTCTGATCCATAAACGCCTGAAGCTCTCTAAGCTTAGCCTCTGCAGACACCTGATCCAGTTTAGCAACATCACCTGTCTTTACCCTAACTTCAGTGGTTTTAAAAAGCATAGTATATATGCTATCCAGCCTTTGGAATAATGCTTGCTTATCCTGTAAATACCAAAGCTGATAATAGGCGGTACGTACATCTCTTTTAATGACTGCATTTAGTACATCCGTATTCATCTCAGCATATTTAAGCTGCTGTTTGAAATAATCTTTCCGAGCCGCATACAATCCTGGCCAGGCTATACTTTGTGAAATACCAACTTTTAAAATACCCACATTGTCCGAGGGACGGAAATCTTCGTTTTCTGCGAAAACGCCTGTTTTGGGAATATCAGTGGCCGTCTTTACATTTAGAGAGGCACTTTTAATTTTCGCACTGTTTACTCCAAATTGTTGGTTGTTTTGCAAAGCTGTTTCTATTACTTTATCTATTGAAACTCTATTTTGTTGCTGTGCATTGCTAGTTGAAAAGCCACCCAAACACAGTAAAACCACAACTGGTATTGTTTTCATGCTTCCTTTACCTTTTATGTTAAGTTTGGAATTGAATATGATGTAAAGGAGCGGCAATACGAATAGCGTCAGAAAAGTTGCAGTGATCAGACCGCCTATAACAACTGTCGCCAAAGGCTTTTGAACTTCCGCTCCCGCACTCGTGCTTATGGCCATTGGCAGGAAGCCGAGTGATGCCACGGTTGCCGTCATCAAGACCGGTCGTAGTCGGGTCATGGTTCCTTCTTTTACTCTTTTGAGAACGTCATCTATTCCTTCCTTCTTCAGTTGATTAAATGTGCCTATCAAAACAATACCGTTCAGTACGGCAACACCAAAGAGAGCAATAAATCCGATCCCTGCGCTAATACTGAAAGGCATGCCCCGAAGCATCAAGGCAAACACCCCTCCAATTGCACTCATAGGTATTGCGGTAAAGATCAGCGTTGCCTGTTTGAACGAATGGAAAGTAAAATACAGCAACATAAAAATCAGTAGCAAGGAAACCGGTACTGCAATCATCAAACGTGCGCTTGCCTTTTGCAGGTTTTCAAATTGACCTCCGTAGGTGAAATAATAACCCGAAGGCAAATTTACTTTTTCGGAAAGCTGTTTTTGAATGTCCTGTACAACACTTTGAACATCACGTCCGGCCACATTGAAACCTATTACAATCCGACGCTTACCAGCCTCACGACTAATTTGGGCAGGTCCTAGTTTATACTCAATATTTGCAACCTGTGAAAGCGGAATCTGTACCCCGCTATTTGTTGGGATCATTAGATTGCTTACATCATCTATACTGCTTCTATGGAGACTGTCAAGCCGAACAACAAGATCAAAACGCCTCTCATTTTCGTAAACCTGTCCCGAACTTTTTCCTGCAAAAGCGGTACTTACCACATCATTTAAGTCTTGAATGGTCAGACCATAATTTGCAATACGTGTACGGTCATATTCCACATTGATTTGAGGAAGTCCACTAACCCGCTCTACCTGAGGAGAGGTTGCCCCATCGACGGTTTGGATTACTTCACTTACTTCTTTAGCGTAGGATGCGAGCGTATCAATGTTTTCCCCGAAAATCTTAACAGCGACATCCTGTCTGATACCAGTCATCAGCTCATTAAAGCGCATCTGTATCGGTTGATTCTTTTCAAAGAAGACACCCGGTATTACTTCAAGTTTCTCCATCATGGCATCGGCAAGCTCCTTGTAATTCCTTCCGGAGGTCCATTCTTTTTCCGGTTTCAAAACGACCATCAAATCTGAAGCCTCCGGAGGCATGGGATCCGTAGGAACTTCAGCTGCACCTGTTTTTCCAACAACCATCTTAACCTCCTGAAATTCCTTGAGTATACGCGAAGCCTGCATCGATGTCTCTATACTTTGATTCAGTGAACTACCTTGCGGAAGTATACAATGGAATGCGTAATCTCCTTCCTGCAGTTGAGGAATAAACTCGCCACCCATCCTGCTAAAGAAAAATAGAGAAATTACGAATAGCCCAACGGTCGCACTTACAACAATGTATTTCATCTTAATTGCTTTCTGCAGCACTGGTTGGTACCAACTAGCCAGCTTGTCCATCATTTTGTCACTGAATGTTTTTTTATGACTTGGTTTTTTGGACAAGAATAATGCACACATCATCGGGATGTACGTCAATGACAAAATAAGCGCCCCAAATATGGCAAAACCCACGGTTTGCGCCATTGGGCGGAACATTTTCCCTTCTACACCAACTAAAGTTAAAATAGGAATATATACGATCAGGATAATGATCTCACCAAAAGCAGCACTGGTTCGTATTTTAGAAGCTGACACAAATACCTCATCGTCCATTTCACTTTGTGTCAATCTGTTAGTGGATTTTCGAAGACCCAAATGGTGCATGGTTGCTTCTACAACGATTACCGCGCCATCTACGATCAGTCCAAAATCTATCGCACCAAGACTCATCAGATTGGCACTAACGCCAAAGACGTTCATCATTCCAAGAGCAAAAAGCAATGCCAATGGAATTGCTGATGCCACAATAAGTCCTGCACGGAAGTTGCCTAAAAACAGTACAAGTACGAATATTACGATCAATGCACCTTCAATAAGGTTCTTTTCTACCGTACTCATAGCTCTGCCTACCAGTTCCGTACGGTCCAAATAAGGTTCTACGATTACGTCTTCAGGTAGGGACTTTTGGATAGTTGGTAGCTTTTCCTTGATACGCTTTACGACTTCATTACTGTTTTCGCCCTTCAACATCATAACAACTCCACCCACAGCATCAACTTCACCATTAAACGTCAGCGCCCCATACCTAACAGCACTTCCAAATCTCACTTCAGCAACATCATTGATATAAATGGGCACAGCACCTGAAGTTTTTACCACGATTCTTTTTACATCTTCAATTGAAGTTACCAGACCAATACCTCTGATAAAATAGGCATTCGGCTTTTTATCAATATACGCTCCACCTGTATTCTGATTATTTTTCTCAAGTGCGGTGAATATATCTGGTATGCTCACACCCATCGCTCTTAACTTATCAGGGTTCACAGCAACCTCATACTGTTTTAATTGTCCGCCAAAGCTGTTAACCTCAGCAATACCGGGTGTTCCATATAATTGTCTTGCAACGATCCAATCTTGCATTGTACGTAGATCTTTTGCATTGTATTTACTTTCACTGCCTTTTTTGGGATGGATAATATATTGGTAAACCTCTCCCAGGCCGGTACTTACCGGCGCCATTTCAGGAGTACCTATTCCCTGTGGAATTTGGTCTACTGCTTCTTTTAGCCTTTCGTTGATGAGTTGACGTGCAAAGTAGATATCTACATCTTCTTCGAAAACGACTGTAATTACGGACAACCCGAATCGGGAAATGCTTCGAATTTCTTCGATCTTGGGAACATTCGCAATACTCTGTTCAATCGGAAAGGTAACGAGCTGTTCCACCTCCTGTCCAGCCAATGTGGGGCAGGAAGTAAATATTTGAACCTGATTGTTGGTAATATCAGGTACGGCATCTATAGGCAGTTTGGTTGCACTCCATACTCCCCAGATAATAAGTAACAAGGTCATTAAGCCAATGATTATCTTGTTCTTGATACTGAATTTTATGATATTGTCTAACACAATGTATTTTGTTATTTTAACATTTAATAGAAAAAGAAGGGAATTCCACCAATGGATGAAAAGGCGGAGAAGGAGAATCTATGAGTCAATGTGAAATATCGACAATTGGTAGTTGCAACACTTTATATAAAGTGTTAGACACCAAATACAATACGACTAGTAATGTATATAAATACACATTATACCAGAAGACATAGCATTCCCAGAAAAGTTAAATGTTAAATTTCGGCGGCTGCCAAATGCTACCAGCGTAGCGGGATAAGAAGTTAGAATCTCTGATAATAACTTTTTTAGAAGAAAATGTTTGAATAGGGATAACAAATCCCGGTAATTCAAAATTGAAAGAAACCACTGTCACACTACAGCATTCACATTGACAAAATGGAGTGCAATTGTCATCTGTATCTTGGTTATGACTATGCGCTATTTCTATACTTAGTTCTTTTGGCGTTTCGCAAATATTTTGTGCATCACTACATGGAACTAAAAATAGCCCCAAGAAGTAAAATAATATAATTGCTGCTTTGCACCTCATAACTAATAACAAAAGTAGAAAAAAAATATGATTCCAAGTATCTTGAAATCTTTTTTTTGCTTCAAAATCCCATAATAGAAAATTGCGTCGATAAGATGTTATCGTTTTATTTCGGTATTGTAACTCCAATCCCCCCAATTTTTTATCTTGGTGAGGTCTGAGTAACGCGGTCCTATAAGCAAAATAAAAGCAATAAGAACCATTTTCAAAACGTTGCCTATGAATAAGTTACTTTAGTGATTCTTGAGATTGTTATTAAGGCTGCATAGAGTATTTATACCATATAACATCACTTTAAAAAGCAGTAGCTACCTTCTAGGTATCTCAAATGATAGCGGGACCTTATCAATTTTGTTACAGTTCAGGAAATGGTTCCGGAACCTTTTACAATTTCAGTATGCTCGCAATGATTACCTTCCTTGCCCTCAATAAAAGTCCGCCCCTTATCTCTTCAGCCATCGCTCGAATTTCGCAGCAGTAGGCCTGCCGACGATGATCCTAGTATTTAAAGGATGATCGAGGTACAGTTCCAACTGGCCGCTTTTGCCATGAGGACGGTATGTCTTGCACAATTTGTGGCTGACGATATATTGACGGTTCGCACGAAAAAACTGTGCTGCATTCAGCTCTGGTTCTATTTCGCTTAAAGACTGCTCTATTAGCAGATACTTTCGGTCAAAGGTGCAAAGCTGATAGCCTACGTCCAACCTTCTGAAACAGGCAATTTCTGAGACCGGTACTTTTTCGATCCCGTTTAGAGTCTGAGCCAGGAAAAAATCCTTTTCGGTAGGTATTTCATCGGCTTGATATGTCCTGGTTGCCGGATTTTGCTTTTCTGCCAGATCAGCAGCATAATGCCACAAGAAGTAGAAGGCATAATAGGCATTGGCAAACATCAAAAATAACAGGACGATAGGATAATCGATGGTCAGATATCGAGTGTCGAAGATATGAACAGAATAAACCGTCCAGAAGTAAATCGTCGCAAGCACAAAGGCTGCAAAGGCCATCGGAAAAAATCCCAGGGCCAGCTGCATGATCAAACGGCGCCCGGTATTTTGCTGCCAATGATACCCTTTCCGGTCCAGGTAGACAGATATCCGGTTTACGGACCATAGCAGGAGCAGGGCGATGAAGTAGCTACAGGCAACAGCAATCCAAAAATTAATATCGATGGCTGCAAGTCGGAATTCATCGACGTGAATATTGAACAGGACAATGAAAAAAGCAACCGGCAAACAAATAATTATCCGGAACAGCATGTCACTGTAACGAGGTTTAGACATTTGGTCTTTGGTTTCTATGTCCTGGGATTGTTTCATGATCGTTCCAATAACAACAATTAAACAAATTAAAAACTAATATAATAAATATGTTCAAACCAGCTTTAACGCCCTATGGTGTAAATCAGAAAACAACAGAGCTTTACGCTCTTGATGACAATTCCCTGCTTGCCCAGGCCGCATTAATATCCGTTGATATCGTTACCTGGATAGTGGATAATTTTGAACTTACTGCCCCTCAGTATAATTACCTGATCGGTCTGGCCCCAGGATTCCTGGCTATATTTAAGGACCAGGCATCACGCGCTGTGGTTAACCGTTGGCCGGTGGCCTATATTCCGGGCTTAGGTACCGAGGAAATTTCATCGGCAGAGGTCGGTGAAAAATGGATCAAGTCCAAGGAAGAGAATACTGCCGGTACCCAGTCCGTAACCGATACATTTAGCGGTAGCCTTACCATTGAAACAGGCATCTAAGGACCTGTGAGTAACAATCGGATGCCCCGGAATACTCAAGTTTCCGGGGATTTTTATTATGGTTGTGATTTCCCAGAAAACGTGGATTCTTCAGCTCAATAACAAATTCGTGCAATTCATTTCCGATTCACAGCAGTTCGTTTTCCAAACCCCGCAGTTGAGTATATTTTTATTATGAAGGCTCATTTATCCATTCTCACAAAAACGGCTGTAATGGCTATTAGAAGGCCGTTTTTAACCCTGTTTGCATTCCATTGAACACTTATCTGCAACACTTGCATCTTACTGCCTTTAGCTCCGAAATTTACCTTAAAGGAAACAGCTTGTGTGTATGGGATGTTCACGGCAAGAGCAAAGCATAACCACAACCAGGTCATTATGAAAACACAATCGTTATACCAACCACCCTAACCTGTGTAATAAGCAACAGGTAAGAAACCTCCGTTATTATTTATAATCGCCATAAGGCTAAACAATACGAAAATGAAAAGAAAAAATTTAATGGCTGCTGCTGTAATGGTCTTTATTGCAGTAGTCGCAGTGCTTTCCTGCAACAAGCAGAAACAAAATGATTATGGGGACATGAATGAAACAGCCGGCAAAAAGGCAAAAGCTGTCTCTGTAAGTTGTCCGCCAATTGTACTTTCAGGGACGATCAGTACGCCAACCACTTTGCTTGCCGGTAATGCCTACCTGCTGCGGGGCAATGTGGTCGTAAACAACACGACACTGACTATACAGCCCGGCGTTGTAATCCAGGGCGAAAAGGCGACCAATGGGGCACTCATCGTACTACCAAACGCCAGCATTAATGCGACAGGGACGAGCACTAACCCTATTATCTTTACCAGTAACCAGAACCCAGGGTCCCGTGCCGCCGGTGACTGGGCAGGTGTATATCTTTTGGGAAATGCACCAAACAACCAGGGTAACGCGCTGGCCATCCAAATCAACGGCGCCAGCTTTACTGCAGGTGGCAGTTCTGCTGCAAGTAGCGTAGGAACTTTTAAATACGTGCAGATCCATTTCGCTGGAAAAGGAGGGGGCTCCGGCAGTGACCGCAGGTCGGAAAGCAGCCTCGTATTGGCATCCCTTGGTAGCGCCAGTACTCTGGATCATATCCAAATCAGTAATTCCGGCCTCGATGGTATTGGCGTCTTAGGTGGCTCCGTCAACCTGAAAAATATTTTAAGCATGAACACGAAAAGAAGTGATTTTGTCATGTCCTATGGCTATATTGGCAGAAGCCAATACCTGAGCGGAATAAAACAAAATACACTTTCTCCATTGTCTTTGGCAAATGGCATGGAAATTCAGAATGTGTTATTGGGAGAGCCAGCAAATGCAATACCAAGAACATACCCGGTTGTTTCTAATACCACACTTATGGGAGGTAATTATTGTGGTCAAGGCAACGGTAATATCCAGGATGGAGTATTTTTTGCAGCTAATGGTTCTGCTAAAATTTACAATAGCGTAATTACGGCCTTTAACCGTCACGGGCTTAACCTTTCCAATGATGTAATAGCCAATACGACTACCGGTGGCTTTCAATTAAAATTCTCCTATAACTCCTTGCGTAATCTCTCAGCAGCAACTGATTTTAGAACCATAACTAATACCGATTGGGTTACAAACTCGGGCTGCGGGGCAAGTATGGTATCCTGGATCGCGGGCTCCGGCCTAGGTTGCCAGCAGATCGGCAATCAGTTTTCTGCTGATATCTCCACGTTAGGTTATAATTCCAGTTTTTGTGGGAACTTTTGCAGCAGTAGTTTTACGCCAAATTTTACCCTCGGGCTGACAGACCTGGACAATTCAGATTTTACGTGGGATAGCGCTGGCCTATTTGAGCATCCGACTTATAGGGGCGCCTACGGTGCAACTTCATGGGTAAGTAATGGATGGGTAGATATGTGTCCGCTAAATACAAATTATTGCGTTTAAGTGGTTAATAAAAAAGACCATTATCTGAAAAGATAATGGTCTTAGACATTTTTCAATATACTCGTACTATCTATCTCAAAAGCAAAACATCACCTTTAAAGGTCTTTGACTTGCCATCCGGATAGTCCAGCACGATTAGGTAATGGTAGGTCCCCATCTCGCACGGTAGACCGTTTTGCGTACCATTCCAGCCCCCAGCGCCAGTACCGCTAAATACCTTTTGCCCAAATCGGTTGTAAATCTCAAAAAGGCGTATTTTTTGATAAGTAAGCCCGGCCAACATAAAGATATCGTTGAGACCATCTCCGTTCGGGCTAAATGCATTCGGTAGCATATCAGGCATCTTAAAATCAATATTTACACGTACCTGGCCGGTATCGCTGCAGCCATAAGCATTGAGCCCAACCACTGAATAAGTGGTCGGCACCAATGGCATGGCAATAGGGTGCGGCCCTACCGGTGTATCCAGCGATGAAGCCGGAAACCAGCTATATAAGATTGCTCCGCTGGCCCTGAGCCGGATTGCATCACCATAGCGGATCGTGGTATCAGAGGGAGCGACAATAAGTTCCGGCGCCGGATAAGCATCTAATTGTATATTTATTGTGGTATCACACCACTGTTCCCGTTTGATCTGTAAGGTATAGCTACCCGCATCCAGGCTTTTAAATTGAAAGCCAGAAGAGCTTTGCGCGGATCGGACCCGCTCACCACTTTCATTTCTTAGCTCATAGCTGAGCAATGCAGTATCGCCAGCAATTTTTTTAATCTGTAATTCGATATCACCGGGACAACCGTATATAAGCCGGTCCATGTCGGGAAGCCTGCTAAACTGAACTTTAAAGGTATCGAGGATAACGGTGCAATCCTGAAAGTATGCAACAACATAGACGCCATCATCGTAAATAATTCGGAAACTATCACGTAAGCCATTATCCCATAGGTAGCATGCCTTTGCGGAAGCAGCATAAAGGGTTATACTGTCTTTAAAACAGGCATCAATTGTATAAGTTTTTCCGTAGAGGGTATCTGGTGGCGGTCCGGCAGTAATAATGATTTTGGGCAAATCCGTAAGCCCGTTGGTCGGCGACATATTGATCATGTTATTGCTGGGACTGTATAATGCTTCCGTTTGCGGCACACAAGCCAGACCCAAGTTATTGGGCTGATGAATAACATGGAATGTCATTTTGGGAATAGCCGGATCGGGACATTCCGGTGGATGCTGGTCCAGGATATAAATCTTGCCATCAGGCCCCAGCCGTAGATCCCCGAACCAGGAAATATCTGGAAGACATAAGAATCTATTCCAATGATTTGGATTACTTAAGATCAAAGTTTTCGAAGCAATAATATCAGCTGTCGATGGTAAGTCAAGATTATATTGATAAACCTTTCCGAAATAATATGTTCCTGCACTCCCGAAATAAGGTCCATCATTTTCTGTAGTATATAACTTGGAATTATCAGGTGAAAAACATGCACCTGATATCCATTGATTGTTTTCCAACAAACGGGCGTTTTTAACTTTGCCGCTACATTTTTCAAAATCATAAAGCTCAATACCACCAGGTAAATTAAATGCGCCGCCTTTCCAAAGACCGATTGCGAATTTATTGCCATCTTCTGAACTCGTAAGTGATCCCGCAGATACCGCATAATTTATCAATGGGCGATTGCCGCATTCCGAAACTACCGGAACGGCATTCAAACCATTATAGCCGACATGAAAACTCAAATACTCATTGGTAATATAAGAGCGGACAACAAGCCATACTCCGTTGCAACCTTTAACAGCAGTTATCTTGTTATCTGCAATCATATTCCAGCCGGTAAGTGCTATGTTTTTCTTGCCAGGCACAATATCTCCCAAGCCACCGTTCAGGCTTATATCAAATAAAGAGTAGACTAGCCCGTTGCTCCGGATATAAAAAATATAATATTGGCTGGTGTTACCTGGATGTGGGACGACAACCGGGGTAGTAAAAATAGACATATTGTTTAACAGGTTTGTGCCTGCAATAGGATGTTCATAACGGTCCCATATATTGTCAACAGCCGCAGTGGTGGTCCCAGTGCTAAATTTTACCATAAAGAGCAGAGCTCCCGAAGGGCTGCATACCGCTATAGATTTATGGTACAGCCACCTATCAAAAGATGGATTATAAATTATGACGCTACCATTTGCAAGCTGTCCGCGATAAAAAGTCGTATCCAGTAACGTAGGAGGGCTAGTATTAAAATCCAGTGAATAATTCTGGCCAAAGGTCCAGATGTTATTTTCGCCCTGGCCATACGCCAGCATTGTTAGACACGATATCAAGAAGGTAAGAAAATGTTTCATAGTCTATCATTTTAAAATGTGGCCCCGCAAAGCGAGGCCACGAGAGTTATTTATTCTTTAACAAGCTTGCAGCTTCCAATCAAATTACCTTTTTCATCAAATGCATTGATCAGATACATGCCAGCTGCAAGTGTTTCCAAATTCAGGGATTGTGCTCCGGCGGCCACGTGTTGTTTATGGATAAGCCGTCCAAGTTTATCATAGATCTGCAATTCTGCTTTGTAAGGCAGTTTCAGGTAGACTATTTTATCTGCAGGATTGGGGTAAATTGGCAACGTAATGCCTTCTTTAGGATCATGCAAGGCTGTAAGGTCGGATACTATTACCGCTGGTGAAATTCCAGCACATCCACTGGCATTTGTTACCGTTACGGTATAGCTGCCATTTACAGCAGCTATATGCGTAGGATTTGCAGCTCCGGGTATCGCCATCCCGTTCAGGTTCCATTGGTAGGAGGGGAAGGCTTGAGTAGTGGCCAGAATGTTTCCGTTACGGCTGATGACTGGGAACGGAGCTGGAGTAACAGTAATTGGAATGGTTACTGTATCTCCAGCGCTGCATTCATTAACTGGCAAAACCGTAACCGCTGCAGAGCTGGTTCCGACAATGGCAATTAGAGTATCGCCGCTGCTAATTTGTGTCCATCCTGCTGGAAGTATCCACAGATAGTTTCCTGAACCGCCAGCCGGCAGTGCCCTAAGGATAAGTGTATCACCGGCGCAGATATTACGGCTACCCCTAACTGTATCAATGGCGGCAGGAGTTATGCAGGTATTTATTTGGACCAAAAATCCATCCTGATCACCGCCGATCATAGTTTGATGCCCCCCCGGCGTACCGATACCCGTACTGCTTAGCGTCTTTCCGGCAAGCACAATCTTGTTTCCATAAGCTGACAAAGCCGTTCCTTCATCTGACAAGGTTCCAAAATAGGAACCCCAATGTATTCCGCCTGCTGTATCAAAGCAGCTCACTATGCAATTATAAATACCGGTAAGGCTGGTATCGATGCTATTGGGAGTTGCAATACCGGTACTGCTGGCTGTCGTTCCACCGACATATATTTTGCCATCTTCTGCTGCACTAATACCGGAGATAACATCACTTTGTGAACCGCCGTAATAGGTACTCCATATACGCTCACCCGCAGTATTGAACCTTGCTAAAAATCCGTCTCCACTTGGGTCTCCAAGGCTGGCTTGATAGGCTCCGGCACTTGCGATGCCAGTTGTACTGCTGGTTGCTCCACCAATATAGATGGCATGATCTTTTGTTTTTAGCGAAAGAGCTCGATCTTGATCTGCCCCACCCAGGTAAGTCGCCCATTGGAGCTGGCCTTCTCCATTAAATTTAACCAGTAAGGCATCCTCTGCGCCTCCGTGTATGGGCTGATAAGCGCCTGGACTCGCCAAACCTGGGCTGGAGCTATATCCTGCCAACACAACGTTGCCCACCTCATCACACTCTGCGGATTGAAAGACGTCAAGCCCGGTACCACCAAAGTAAGTGGACCAAGCAAGACTGCCGTCGGTAGAAAATTTTGCTAAAAAGGCATCCTGGCTTCCGCTGAATGTAGGCTGGTAACTCCCTGGTGTTGCAATTTGCTCCATACTGGCTGTATTGCCTAAAAGATATACACCATTAGCCTTGTCGCAGGAAACGGAGACCTGTAGGGAGCCATCCTGACCATTACCCCCAAAATAGGTGCCCCATACACGCTGGCCGGCACTATCAAATTTTATCAGGAAACAATCATAACCGCTCGTTGTACCAGCTTTGACCGCCTGATAGGAGCCGGTAGTAGCAATACCCGTAGCGCTATTGGTTCTACCCGATAAGTAAACTTTACCCGAAGTATCTATTGCAATACCTCTGCCCAGGTCTGTTCCAGCACCACCAAAATAGGTACTCCACAGACAGGTGCCATCTTCTGAAAATTTTGAAAGAAAGGCATCGGCTCCCGTAAGCCCATTGCCGCCTCCAATGGTAAACTGAAATGCTCCCGTTGTCGCAATATTGGAAGCACTACCGGTACTGCCAGCAATAAAAAAACTGCCATCGCTGCCATGAGCCAAAGCTGCTATATCATCATAATCTGTTCCCCCGAAATAAGTGCTCCAGCTCACTATTGGATCAATTACCAAAGCTCCCTTAAAGTCTCCGGTACCATAGGTAAGTTCTTCGTCTCTTAAGTTATACCAGCATGCAATATTTTCTCCCGTAGCCTTTTTATAGGCTATGGGCGCTGCTTCGTTTATTGTTCCATATGGTGTTTCTGCCTCTATACTGCCGTCAGCTCTTAGTGCAAGGGAACTTGCACCGTCATAGCGGAGCCGGATATCACTGACTTTACCACCAGGATGTATGGTAAAGGCATGTTCTATTTTCCCATCTTTATTGATGTATACCGTCCAATCAATAAAAGGGTAGATATTATGGTACGTAACCTCTGTAACTGTGCCGGCCATATTTCCACTGGTCGCTACCGAGGTCAGGTAATAGCGTGCCCAACCTTTGGTTTGGAGGATTTCCTTTCTGGTAACAAACGCATCCATATTTGCACCAATCAAAATAATATCCATCCGGTACATCGTAAGCGACCTGGATTCTGAAGGTTCAAAGGTGTCTGCTTTATTAGAACTGTACCATTGATAATGGATAGCTCCAGTGCCAAGAAACACATTTAGGCCTGGCGCTGCCTGCAGCTTATAATCGATATCGTTTCGGGCCTTTCCATATTGGTCGGTTACCTGGCCTATATTACGTATAAAAGCAGGCGTTTTGTTTGTAGTTTTTGAAATACCGGAAGTTGCGGTAAGTATTAAAAATAATAGAAGGAGTGGAATTTTGCTGGTCATGACAAATGAAGATTAAATTGGTTAAAAAGTCCGGGCAGGGCGCCGGGCATTGTCATGCACAAAACAAACACTAATATTTTCATGGTTCAAAAGAAGTTTTTTCAATTGTCAACTCCTAAATATGCCTTTGTTAAGAGAAAATGGCTTACCTTCCATTAAAGTGACCAGGCTATGTACCGTAAAAAAGATGACCTCCCGTTGCTCATAAATTCCCTCTCAATAGGCGAAAAACGGCATTTTCATAACTTTTTTAAAAGAGACCAGGGGCTGAACGGCGAAGCTCTATTTCTACAGTTATACAGCATGCAGGAAACGGGCAAAAGTCAAATCCCAAAAAGTTTTGCAGATTCTTCCGAAAGGGCATTGGTATCGGCCAAAAGGCTTCTTTACGCCAATATCCTCAAAAGTCTGCGGTCATTGCACGACAATTCTTCCGTAGATATTACCCTCCAGAACATGCTTGTTGATATAGAGCTCCTCTTTGGCCATAACCTGCCGGATCAGGCATCGCTGATCCTGAATAAGGCATATAACTTAGCCGCCGATTTTGAAAAATTTGGTCATTTGCTACAGATTCTGGAATGGGAAAAACGACTCAATATCACGTTGGACGAAGTATCGAGACCTACCTCTGAGATCATTGAAGAGGAGCGGAAAGTACTGGGGCAATATACCCAGTTAAAAGGACTCGAAGGACTCTACTGTGAGGTAATGTTGCTAAAAAGAAAACACGGTTATATAAAAGGAGACCTTAAAGAACAATTGACTGCTCAAATATTATTCTCCGACCAGCTTCCGGCAGAAAACTCGTGCCTTAGCGCAAAGGCTCTATACTATCGAAACTCTGTGCTATCCGTATTCTACTGGATGGCAATTGAACCCTTAAAAGCATTTGAGCATAGTAAAAAGCTGATGCTCGGTAAAGATCATAGCATTCTGCCCGATGATTACCTGTTGGGATTGCTCCAACATATTACATCCGCTATATGCCTTGGCCTTTTTGACGAGACTGTTTATGGTATAAGAGCAGCAGAAACTTACTTCAACGATCACGACCTGCGACAATCTGCAAAACTTAAATCCCTGCTTTTTGTTTACAGATCGACTTATGAAATCAAAGCCTACATTTTTAAAGGGCAGGAGCGGAAACTTCGAAAAGCTATCTATTGGGTAGAAAAAGAGCTTGTACTACATGAGAATATTCTTCCTGCCGATCATCTCCAGATCGTGAAAGGAAATTTGATGAACGCCCATATGGCTTTGGGAAGTAGCAAGCAGGCGGATCGGCTCTGGAATAGCCTGATGCAGCTATCTCCTAAAATAGTAAGAAAGGATATCCTTTCAGACCTTTACATGTTCCGTGTTTTTGATCTTATGCAAAGCGGCAGTTATGAAGACCTGATCTCTGCCTCTTTTAAAGCGATCCGCTTTTACGAAAAAGAAGACCATGGCGGCACACAGTATGTTTTGGAGCGTGCCATTATGGTTTTATTGCGAAGAAAGGTTGCCATTGGTTCAAAGGTGTTTACCATTACCATTATCCAGGAGATTAAAAGAATGATCCATGATTTTATTATTGCTAATACCGGTTCGATAAGATTCCAGGAACACTACAGCAGGTATGTTATCTGGTGCGATGCCATAATTCATTCAGAGCCTTTTTATAAGGCAGCGGAGCGTTGGTATTCCGGATTTTTTACACGTTTGCCCAGGGCATTTTGATTTGATGGCCGTGATTATGTATCAAGAAAACCAGTCATAACATTTTGCTATTTACCTTTTTATTTTAAAATTTTTCTTTTCCGAAACTCAGCTCTAATAACAAAACCTTCAACATAATAACGTAACACAGTCCAGAATAAATAAAACAAAAGTGCTACAAAAACCATCTGTATGAGGCTATAAACTGTGGAAGGATAAAACGTTTCCTCAATGGAGGATAACAAGGTGTATTTGCAGTAACTATACCAGAGTACAGCAGCAATTGTAGCCAATATTCCAGCGATCAACATTCCCATACCAAGGCCATGTGATTGCAGCGCTGGCGTTGGTCGCTTCCCATTAAACTTCAAAAGACTTGTTTTCAGGGCTGCAGAGATTTCCCACCGGGTCAGTTGATGCTTTTTCTTAAAATTCACAATAGCCTTGTATTGGCCGGGGCGAAGAGCATATCCGAATTCACTTCTACTACGCCTAATAAAAAAGTCCACTTCGTGGCCTTCTTCAAAGTATCTGGAATTACGATTGGCAAGGTTTTGATCCGCTTGAATATCGAGAGCACGCTGAAAAGCTCTTTCCCGGAAAAATACTCTCTTTATAAAAGCAATGGCATCTGTGATTAATTTGATTTTTTCCATTTTCTTATCGCTATATATTAGTTAAATAAAAGTACAATTTATAAATCAACAAAAAAAAGACTAGCTATCTGTAAATTATCATAGAACCAAGTATGTAATTCGCAGCTTTGTTGCCGAAAGCAACATTTTTTTGATGGCTGGATAAATATCTGCTCTTCAATTAGGGTGGCATAGTTTTGGTGGAATATAATTTTTAAACTAATTATGAATAAAATAGAGAAAAGACTCCTTAAAGGAGTAAAATTTCAGTATAAAGCTTTGTTCATTTTGATGCTTTTTAGCACTAACAGTTTTGGACAAAAAGTATTTGATAACCTTACGTCCCCCAAAGAAGGCGCAAACTATTATGTTACCATCGATGGGAAAGGACCATACCGGGTTAAGATTAATGATATTCCATTTTTGACGGTGGAGAAGCAGGAGGGAAGTATTACATTTTTGGCCAATCATACCATATTAGGCAGCGGTGAGCAAGAGATTTCCTGGGAAGTAGGCCCTGGAGGAAAGATCGGAAATGCTTCCGTAAAAGAATCACGATGGAAAAATGGTAAATATAGCCCGGATTCCATTATATGGGATAGCAGTAAAAATAAGGAAAAAAGTTTCACAGCCACGGTTCCTTATAATCTCGCAGGATGGTCTAAAAGCTCTGATTTTTCTTTAAACCCCGAAAATATAAAAGCCGCTAAAAAATGGTTTTCAGAAATGATATCACTGGCCCAGCAACATAAAGGCAGCGAGTTCATGAATAGAATTGCTTTTGCAGAGCAGCAGTCCTTTTTGATGAATTATATAGGCGACGACGAAGCTAAGCAGAGGCATAAGAATTGGGCTGTCTTTTTTAATACAGGAAAATTCGAAATAGGCAATGGGAGTGAGGATGAGATAGAAGTAGTTGCCTATGGCAAACTTGTTCATCTAAAAGGAAAAAACAATCAGGGAGGAATTAAGATTTTGAGCCCGGATGGTCAGACAACCTATCTCGATATATTTCTTCATTTTCCAGCGAGAAAACAGCAGCCGGAGGCTATCATGATAAATTTCAGACAGGAGACCAGTGATTTTCGTAATCGCGTTAAATAGACTGAAAAATTGGATAGCTACTAAACCAGTATCACAAGAACTTTATTTCAATTTTCAATTTTGACTGGAAAAATTAAAACCATCAAAAAATGAAAATTCAAATCTTAAGTTTAGTAGTGATTTTGTTTACTTTAGGCTGCAGTAAAGAATCCGTACCATCCCACCAGGAGCAGCGGGCTCCATCTTTAAAAATGGCCACGGTTAAAACCCAAATTGAAAAGCCATTTAATTCCAAAAATCCGGCTGATTCAATTGGGATCATCCATAATCAGGCACTGACATTTATTTATCGAAAGCTTTCTCAAAATGGCGGTTTTTCTTCCGAAATGAAGCAAAAGTTTGTTGGAGAATTCTTTAAAAACAGGTATGGAGGAGAACCTCTTAAAGCGCTTCTACAACGTCATAAGCAAAATCAGCAAATCAAGAACCTGGAGATTAAAGATCTGACAGAAAAGCTCGGATGCTCAAGGACGTTAGCCAAAAATATCAATGATATTTTCTTAGCGGCAAAAGAAATGAAATCCCCTTCCGATTACGGTGCCTTCAAAAAGAAGATCCTAGTTGTTGAAGACAATGTTCTATCGGGAAAAATAAAAATAAGTAGGACAGAGGCCGACCAGCTTTTACATTTTACATCAATATACCGGCACTCCATGTTTTTTTGGATGGAAGCAATTTCCAAAAGTCCAGGTAAATCTGAAGCTGAATTTTTAAGGAAATTTATCCGCGCCATACTTGGCGCTGGGGCTGATGCTTATGGTGCCGTTGCAAGTTTAATTACATACGTGAGTTTCCGCTATGTCCTTGAGGATGCTGCCCTGGATAGTGCCATGATGCTTTGGGCTTTTGATTCATAGACAATAACTTCAGGAGACTAATTTCCCAGTAGAATTAGCCATTCCCCCTATTATTTGTTTAGGGGGAATCAATCATTTTTTCAGCATTCTTTCTTCTATATGGCCCTGTAAATATGAGCTTTTTTCCCCCTATCATTACTAGATGTTTGGTCTTGTCATCATCTATAACTTTCATCAGGTTAACAACAGTAGATTTGTTAATCCTAATAAATTTACTTTCAGGTAGAGTTCTCTCAAGCTCCCAAAGCGGGATGGGAACAGTAATCATCTTATTTTCCAAGTATACTAAGGAGTAGTTGTTTTTTGTTTCAATATGAGATATACTGGTAAAACTAATTTTCCTGTCTATTCCATTTTCTCTATACGCTAGATACAGATCGTTATTCAAAAGATAGAAATGATTCTCAACAACAAATAGCTTGTTTGCTTTTTTTACCGCACGAGTGAGATCTTCAAACAATATCGGTTTTAATAAATAATCAACAACATTCTCTAAACTGTAAGAATCGAGTGCGTATGATGCAAATCCAGTAGTAAAAATAATTTTTTTGTCAGGTAGCCTTTTAGCTGCTTCAAATCCCGACAAATCAATCATATTTATGTCCAAGAAAACGAGGTAAACTTCATTTTTTTCAACAAAAGATATAGCTTCAGTCGCGTTAAGGAAAGTTCCTACAATTTCCAGTTGGGGAATTGTTTTGATCAGCCTTTCAAGGTTTTGTATAGAGTTAATTTCATCATCTACAATAATACATTTGATAAATTCCATAAGTACCTAATTAAAGTGAATAATGAGTTCTGCAGAGTAGTCTTCCTTTGTCTGGTTAGTTTTAAGTTTATATGTATTTGGATAATTTGATTCAAGAATCCTTTTTACATATGATAGGCCAATTCCTGTTGATTCATCCTTTATTCGGCGCCCAATTATATTATTGACGTTTAACTTAACCGTAGTTTTATCGACAGATAATTCAACTGTAATTTTCTTATCACCATGTTTAAAGGCATTTTCAACTAATGGCAAGAGTACATGAGAATGAATGCGATGGGTTTCATGATTCTCTACATCAGAAACGAGGGATACCATTAATTCAGGAAATCTTTTCGAATACAAATAAACGATTCCTTCAATAGCTCGAATTTCAGTTAGCAGTGGAATTTTTCCATCTGGCCCAAGCTTATTTATTCCAGAGCGTAAAATATCCATAAAACAGGCAATTCCGTAGGAAACGTTTGGACTTGATTCTGAAGCCTCCCTTCTTAAAACCTCAAGCGTGTTAAATATGAAATGCGGATTTATTTGTGCCCGGAGCGCTGCATTTTCAAGTTCTAACTTTTCTCGTTTCGAACTCTCTGCAATTTGATCTGCAAGTTTCTTCTGAAGCTCTATTTTCGATGTCCTGGACCAATACAATACACCTAATAAAGAGAATTTAAACCATTGAAAAAAAAAGTTTACTATTTGAGTATCCAAAGGTAAAGTTGATGAAGAAATTCTTCTCCCTAATAAAATTGGGGAGACAGAATAGGTATAGATAAATCTAGAAACTTCACTAGCAATTAGGATACAAAGAAAACCGGCAAGAGTTTTAATGTACTTATTTTTAGCGTAAAATTGAGGAAGAATCCAGAGTGTCGTGGAATAAAAGACACCGACAGAGATGAGATGAGAAACTGACGTTTCATAAATGAAATCATTCCAATTTTTCTCGCTATACCCGAGATTAAAAATTAAAATTGACACATAAATAACCCATACAGCAATATGGATTAGCACCACCTTCGTCCTTTCCATTTCTTATGTTTTTTTTCACTTGCGTCCTAAACGTTTAAAAAGTGGCGGTGTTTGGATATAGCAAAGTTGCTATATTTAAATTGCAAAATTATAACACACCGCCATGA
>NZ_JBNPWQ010000054.1:0-32895 GCF_050433745.1 Sphingobacterium sp. HSC-15S19 | reverse complement strand
ACTTTAATACTCCGACAAGTTAAACCTTAATTAAAAACTTAAGGTGGGGGCATTTTAGTGAGAATATATGGGGGTATTTTAGTGAGAATTAACACAGAATACCCATCTACCTTTGCTCCATAGTTTTCTGCATGAGCAAGATATTCAAATACTTCTGCAGATTTCATTAAAGCCTTTGCAGGAATACACCCCCAATTTAAGCAAATTCCTCCTAAGCTTTCCCTTTCTACAATGGCTGTTTTAAGCCCCAATTGTGAAGCTCTAATAGCTGCTACATAGCCTCCTGGACCACTTCCTAAAATAATTACATCATATGTCATAGCATTACTTTTTACGGTTAAATCTTTCTTTAAAGCTATTTAAAATAACATTTACGATTATTGTACGATTTTTTGTTTAATTTATGATTTTTACTGAATTCTAATCTTTCTAATTGTCTTTTATTGCTGGAATAACCAGTACTGGGATTTTTACTAAATGGCGTACTTGATTTATCGTTGCACCATACAATAGATCTTTTAATCCTTTATGCCCATGTGCACCCATTACAATAAGCTCTGCCCCGGATTTATTTACAATCTCTCCAATGCTGTCGGCTGTTTTTCCAAAACCAAGCTTTGCTTCTGCATGATAGCCTTGTTGTTGTAGTTGCTTTACATATTCGTCCAAAAATTCGCGATCTTTTACCGTTTCTTCATCTGTACTATCTTGAAGATGGGAGGCAGAGGCAACACTTTCTACAACGTGTATAAGTGTATAAGTACAATCTTTTCCACCTTGTGTAATAGCATAGTTGATAACCTTTTGGTCAAGTTGTTTGAAATCGACAGTAATGGCAATTTTATTAAATGAAGCATAAAATTTTAATTGCAAAGGTTCAGGTTTATCATGCGGTGTTATTTCACAAAACGCTTTTCTGCTAAACAAAGGATATAATGTGGTATATGCCAACAAGATCATAAAACCAATCCCACCCAAAATGATTAATCCTTTCCAGACTATATTACCTGAAGTAGCAAAGAAAGTGATAGCCTCTTCTACCAATAGTTTGGAGTTGAGATATACCAGTACGATGGTTATAATCCAAGCCGCTATTTTTATTACGGGCTTGATGGCAAATTTGCCCATTGTCTTTTTATCACTTACAAAATGGATAAGAGGAATGACCGCAAAACCTAATTGCATACTTAACACTACCTGGCTGAAGATAAGCAGGCTATCGACATTACCTTCACCATTAATGAGAATTACCAAAGCCGCTGGAACTATGGCAAGTAACCTTGTGATAAGTCTTCGCAACAAAGGGTTCATTCGAAAGCGTAGATAACCTTCCATTACTATTTGTCCGGCAAGCGTACCCGTAATGGTACTGCTTTGTCCGGCAGCAATCAAAGCTACAGCAAATAGTTTTGCTGTAAAATCGCTTCCGAGGTGCTGTGGCAATAATTCATAAGCCTGCTTTAGCTCTGCCACGTCGGAACGTCCGGTTTTATAAAAAACTGTAGCGGCAAGAATTAATATAGCTGCATTTACAAGCAATGCCATATTTAGAGCAATGGCACTATCCCAAAAATTGAGCTTAATTGCTTTTTTGATACTGGCATCATCACGATTAAATTTACGTGTCTGCACCAGTGCAGAGTGTAGGTATAAATTATGTGGCATTACCGTTGCACCGATAATACCGATAGCAATGTACAATGCAGTATCATTCTGTATATGTGGTATCAGTCCTGTTGCAATTTCATCTACATTAGGGTCAGCTACCCATATTTGTACAAGAAACGACATTCCTATAACGAATATCAAACCGATGATAAAGGCTTCGAGCTTGCGCATTCCCCATTTTTGCAAAGTCATCAACAGGAATGTATCTAAGGCTGTAATAGCAACACCCCAAATCAAAGGCATTCCCGTGAGCAACTGTAAACCAATTGCCATCCCCAATATTTCTGCAAGGTCTGTCGCAACAATAGCGACTTCAGCAAGTATATATAATACAAAATTTACCTTCTTAGGATAAGTTTCCCGGTTTGCCTGTGCCAAATCTCTATTTCGAACAATCCCTAACCTGGCAGACAAGCTTTGTAGCAACAAGCCCATAATACTACTCATTACTAAAACCCAGAGTAATGAGTAGCCAAATTGGCTACCACCGGCCAAGCCTGTTGCCCAGTTGCCTGGATCCATATATCCGACACTGACAAGATAAGCCGGTCCAAAAAAAGCCAAAACTCTTCGCCAGCGAGATTGACCAGGAACAGTCGTGTCTACAGAATTATGTACTTCGCTTAATGAAGATTGTGATTGTTTTTTAGCCATTTCACAAATATTTTTAGGATAAAAAAACTGCCGCAAGATTTCTTGCGGCAGTCTAGCTTCTTAGTTAGAACTTCATCTTTTGAATTCGAACCGCATTTAGAATAGCTAATAAAGCTACACCTACATCTGCAAATACGGCTTCCCACATAGTGGCTAATCCTCCTGCACCGAGTATAAGCACTATTGCTTTTACTCCGAATGCCAATGCTATATTTTGAAAGACGATTTTTTTAGTCTGTTTTCCGATATTAATAGCCATTGGTATTTTGGATGGCATATCGTCCTGTATCACAACATCGGCCGTCTCAATTGCAGCATCGCTTCCTAAACCGCCCATTGCGATACCTGCATCACTCAACGCTATAACAGGCGCATCATTTACACCATCTCCAACAAACGCCACGCTGCCATTACGGGATTTGATTTCCTTTACTCTATTAACCTTGTCTTCAGGTAATAAATCTCCGTAGGCACTGTCAATGCCCAACTGTCCCGAAACAAACTGAACAACGGTATTTTTATCACCACTCAACATTGTGGTTTTTACACCCATTTTACGCAGCTTTTCAATTGCTGCTTTTGCATCTACCTTAATGCTGTCCGAAATGGTTAAATATCCTACAAACTTTCTATCATAAGCAACAGCTATTACCGTGTAAACGATGTTTGCGGTATCTGCATCATGGCTGATGTTGAATTTATCGAGCAATTTGAAATTACCTACTAAAAGCTCTTTACCGTTAACGGTGGCTTTTAATCCGTGTCCTGCTATTTCTTCAACATTTGCTAAATTTACGTCGGCATCTACCTCTCCCCAATAATTGTGGATTGCCGTTGCAACAGGGTGTGTACTTTGACTTTCCAATACGTTGACGAGGTTGAGAATTTCGTCTTTATTGAATTCTGGTTTGATAAAGACTTCCTGTACTTTGAAAACACCTTCGGTGAGGGTTCCCGTTTTATCCATCACTACATTTTCTACTTTGGCAAGAATATCAAGGAAATTAGACCCTTTAAGCAGAATACCATTTCGACTTGCGGCCCCAATACCACCAAAATAACCCAGAGGGATGGAGATTACCAAAGCGCAAGGACAAGAGATAACAAGGAATACCAATGCTCTATACAACCATTCACTGAATACATAATTATCTACGAAAAGTGCGGGAAGTAAGGTAATAGCAATAGACAGATATACGACTATCGGCGTATAAATTTTGGAAAATTTACGGATAAACAACTCCGTTGGTGCTTTTTGTGATGTAGCATCCTGAACCAGTTCCAAAATTCTGCTCAACTTACTATCCGAATAATCGGTTGTTACCTTTATTTGGCTTACGGTGTTGAGGTTAATCATACCTGCCAATACAGTTTCACCTTTACTTTTTGTATCAGGTTTGCTTTCTCCTGTAAGGGCTGCTGTATTGAAAGAGGCGGTTTCTGAAATTAACTCCCCGTCCAATCCTAATTTTTCGCCCGGCTTTAATTGAATAACATCACCTATGTAGGCATCTTCAGCTTTTACAACAATAGGCTTACCTGCTCTGATAACCGTTACCTCATCAGGGCGTTGGTCTAACAGGGCTTTAATATTACCTTTTGCTCTTGATACTGCAATAGTCTGAAAGACTTCGCCTACGGAGTAGAACAGCATTACAGCTACTGCTTCAGGATATTCGCCAAGTGCAAATGCACCGATTGTTGCAATAGCCATTAAGAAAAATTCTGAAAAGAAATCTTTGTATCTGATACTTTCAACAGCTTCTTTGATTACTGGCAACCCAACAGGCAAATAAGCGATAACGTACCAGGCAATTCTAACCCAACCCGTGAACCAGGTTTGGGGAAAGTAATTATCAAAACCAATAGCAACAAGTAATAAAGCTAAAGATATACCCGCAGGCATAAATAACTGAAAGGTGGTTTTACCCTCTATGTCGTGACTGTGGTCGTGGTCATCACCGTGGCTGTGCCCGTGGTGGTCGTGATTGTGTCCGCTATGGTCATGATCGTTGTGGCTCTCGTGATCGTGTCCATCACCATGGCTATGGTCGTGTCCACTATGGTCATGATCCTCGTGATTGGCATCTTTCAACAAATCTGCTGCACCAGCATTTTTGCAATTTTTTTCTGTTTTTAAACAGCATAACTGATTACCTTGAGTATCATATTTATGTTTATGCGGTTTTTTACCCGTAAGATCTAATCCACCATTATCGGTGCTGCAGCATATTTTTGACATAATTATTTTTTTTAGCTAACTGTATTAGTAGTCGTTTTTAACTAAGTTCTATTTGTACAACAAAATTATATTCTAAATTTGGGAACCTGGTTGCAAATACAAAACTGTTGATTTTCAATTTAAAAATATTACAAATGCACTTCGTCCTCTTCATACTTTTCATCTTCAATCTGAAAAGTAGTATGAACAATTTTAAAATTTTGCGTTGTGGTTTCTGTAAGCTGTTTAAGTAGTATATTATGGTCGTTTATGTTTTCGATAACTACGTGTGCGCTCATTGCATTAATACCCGATGTTAACGACCAAACGTGCAAATCATGCAGTCCTGTTACCCCATTTACTCCCTCTAAAGATTTGCGAAGTTCGGTAAGGTTTACATCTTTGGGCACACCTTCTAATAATACATTTATGGCTTCCATCAACAAGCGCCAAGTTCGTGGTAAAATTAATAAACCAATTAGTGCAGATATAACAGGATCAGCATAATACCAGCCTGAAACAAGCATAACAACACCGGCAATCATTACGCCAATAGAGGTTAACATATCAGAAAGTACTTCAAAATAGGCACCTTTCATGTTGAGACTAGCCCCAGCATCCTTTCTTAAAATCATTAACCCAATAATATTGACTACTAATCCAATTCCTGCAACAATAAGCATAGAACCACTTTTTACTTCGGGTGGATCCTGAAAACGTTGCCACGCCTCATACAGTACATATATGGAAATACCAATCAGTATAACTGCATTAACTACCGCAGCTATTATTTCGGTGCGGTAATAGCCAAATGTTTTTGCCTCATTTGCCTTCCGCTCCCCAATTTTAATGGCAATATAAGCGAGAAGAAGACCAACAACATCGGTAAGCATGTGTGCTGCATCGGCAAGTAAAGCAAGACTCTGTGTGAGTATTCCACCGATAACTTCGGCAATCATATAAGTGCCGCTGAGGGATAAAACAATCAGCAGGTTTTTTTTGTGCTTACTGGAAGCTGATACTGTTTGTGCGTTCAAGGATGCCATGGAATTCAATATTTATAATGTAAATTATATATGAATTGCTATCTTATCAACATCAAGGCAAGCTTCTCTCAGATTCTCATAGTAAGTAGGATGTCCATGTGAAATGCGTGCAATATCTTCGGCAGAAGCTCTGAATGCCATTGCTACGGTTGGTTCACCTATTAGATCTGAGGCTCTCTCACCAATAATGTGAAAACCTAAAATTTCATCGGTTTCAGCATCTGTCAAAACCTTCGCAATTCCTTCTGTTTTACCACTGGTAATCGCTCTTCCTGATGCTGAAAAAGGAAATTGTCCTACTTTGTAATTTTTCCCTTCAGTTTTCAGCTCTTCTTCGGTTTTCCCTACACTTGAAACTTCAGGACTGGTATAAACAATTCCAGGAATTAAATTATAATCAATGTGAGGTTTTTGCCCAGCGATGATTTCTGCCACATAAACACCTTCTTCAGACGCTTTGTGAGCAAGCATAGGTCCTACAACAACATCACCGATGGCATAGATTCCTTTTACATTGGTTTCAAGATTGCTATCGGTGGCAACCTGTCCGCGTGTAGTCAGTTCAACTCCAACATTTTCCAAACCTAAACCTGTTGTATAAGGTTTTCTACCTATTGCCATTAGACAATAATCCCCTTCAATTGCGACGGTATTACCGTTTTTATCTTCGGCAGTAACGGTTACATTATCACCATTATTGGTTGCTCCGGTAACTTTATGATTTAGCAAAAATTCAAAACCTAAATTCTTTTTTAAAGATTTTTGAAGTTCGACTCCCATTTTTTTGTCCATACTCGGAAGTATTCCTCCTGTATATTCAAGTACGGTTACTTTGCTTCCTAATCTTGCGTAAACCGAACCTAATTCCATTCCGATTACACCACCACCAACTACGATAAGATGTTTCGGAATTTCCTTTAAAACCAGAGCTTCGGTAGAACTGATGATACGCTTTTTATCAATTTCAATTCCCGGAAGCGAAGCGGGCTTAGAGCCCGTCGCTATTATGATATTTTTACCGGTAATCGTTTTTTCTTCGGTTTCGGATTTCAGAAGAATAGTGTTTTTATCCACAAAAGATCCAGTTGCCTGAAATACTTCAACCTTATTCTTCTTCATCAGATAACTTACACCGCCGTTTATCTTAGCGACTACATCTGCTTTACGTGCGATCAGTTTTTGAAGGTCTACTCTTGGGTTATCAACAGAGATCCCATGAACATCTACGTTATCTTTGATTTCATGGTACCGTTCAGAACTGTCTAACATTGCTTTTGAAGGAATACATCCTACATTTAGACAAGTTCCTCCAAGTACTGTATATTTTTCGATAATAGCTGTTTTTAAGCCCAATTGTGCACAACGAATTGCGGTTACATAGCCCCCTGGACCTGACCCGATAATGATTACATCAAAATTATTTTCCATGTTTTTTTTTAAATTATGTTAATGGCTATGGCCACCTGTATTACTAAGCTTTGCATTAATAAAAAAAGCACCTTTAGTTACAATCTGAGCATTTTGTGGAATCTCTTTAACCGGAGTAATAGCTGTATATCCCATGTTTGAAGTACCCTTTGCTACTTCAATTTTTTCAAAATTCAATTTCTGTGCTACTTGTGTAGCATGCTCAGAAGCTTCTTTTTCATTTTTATGTCCATGTGTTGCTTCTCCTTCATCATGACCATGACCATGATCGTCATGACCTCCCTCATTATGTTCTTCCGGTTCCTTATCCGTCTTAATGAATATGTAGTATTTACCATCCGCTTCCACAATTGCCTCATTTGGAACGGCAGAAGTTAACACATCATCAAGACTTACGAGCCCAGTGATATTCATTCCATCTATTAAACCTGACTTGTCTCCAATAATTTCACTATGAACAGCAATAGATTTACTTTCTCCACTAAAAGATGATCCTATAGTAATTACTTTCGCTGCATAGCTTTTTTGCGGATTATTAGTAATAGTGAAGTTAATTTTCTGTCCTACCTTGATTAATGTAAGATCTTTTTCAAAAACCTGTAAATCTAAATGAATTAAGCTGTTATTAATAATTTCAACAATAGGCGAGGAAACGTCTACATAACTTCCAATTTTTGCAAATACATCACTGATGGTACCATCAATAGGGCTTGTTACAGTTAGACTTGATCGAAAATTATTATTAGCAATATTGTTAGGGTTAATCCCCATCATCTGAATCTGTTGCTGTAATGAAGCTTTTCGAGCTCTTAAAGTATTCAATTCTGCGGTAGCATTTTGTAAGTTCTTTTTAGCTCCTGCGTTTCCTTCATTCAATTCTCTCTGACGGACTAACTCTTGTTCTGCAAAAGTTATTCTGCTTTGGATGGAAGAGTATTCTTCTTGTAACTGAACAAACTGAGGGTTAGAGATAGTTGCAATCACCTGACCTTTTTTCACATAGTCACCAAGTTCAACAGTTAAGGTTTTAATAACTCCACCGAACAAGGAAGTTGCATTAGCTTTGCTCTTATTCGGAACCCGAAGATTACCAATGGCTTTTAAAGATGCCGTTAGAGACTTTTGCTCAATACCTCCTAATTCAATACCTGCTGTCTTTATCTGGTCTTCAGTTAATGAAGCTATATTTTCAGCTTCCTCAGCATGCACTTCTTTAGCTACTTCTTTTGTTTCAGCTCCGTGATCATGTCCGTCTCCTTCTTTATGCTCTTTACCTCCACATGATATCAAAAATAAGGATGCTAGAATAATACTTAACACCGATGTTGCTTTTATTATATTGACTTTCATTTTCTTTATTTATTTATTAATGAATAGATAACAATAACAGATTCATTTATTTGCTGTATACTTTTAAGATAGTTTAAATAGGTATCAGTAGCTGTTTGAACAGCAAAGAGATATTCTACATAAGAAAGGTCTCCTGTACTATATCCCAAACGCGAAGCATTTATAATTTCTTCTGCATTCGGAATTGCCTGTTCAATAAAATAATTAAACTGACTCACATTCTGCTCATATTGAGTCATGGCATTTTTCATTTCTGTTTTCAAAACATTTTCCTGCCATTGCGCATTCATTTCTGCAGATTCTTTTTGAGTTTCCAACGAACGAACCCTTGATCTTGTGGTTGTAAAAATTGGAATAGAAATTCCTACATCGACAAATCCAAATCTTTGACCTCTTCCATAAAACTTTTCTACACCATTTTTGCTATGTTCACCAATCAATGAGATATTGCTGTAACCTAAAGTAAAGTCTGGAAGTCCATTCGCTCTTTCTACCTTTTTACTTTTTTCAGCAACAAGTGCTTCTTGATACAGAGATTGAATACTTGGATGATTCCTAACAGCATCATTATCTATTATGTCACTTATAAATACAGGCTTATATTCTAGTGCTTTTTCGATGGTAAAATCCTCCTCAATCTGCATTAGATTTTTTAAATTCAGGTATGCATTTTTTCTTAATACCTCATTTTGCTGAGAAAGAAGGTTGATTTCACCTCGTTTAGTGTTTGCTGTACTGACATCAATTTTACCAATATCACCAGTCTTATATCGCAATTTCGCTACTCTTATAAAATCAAGATAAATACTATCAAGGTATTGAAGTTTTTTAGCATTATTTTCAAGATACTCCAACTGATAATAATAGGTACGTACTTGCTTCTTTAATTCATTTTCCGAAAGAGCCTTTGCCCATTCTTTACTTTTAATTTGTTCTTTAATAAGATTCTTTTTTGCCCCAAATAGTGTGGGAAAAGGAATGTTTTGAGAAATCATAACTCCATCATTATATTCAAATCCTTCGTTATTTCCGTATTGAATATTTAGTTCGGTTTTCGGTAATTCATAAGCTGTTCGTTTCAGACTTTCCGCTGCCCTTACGTCTAAATCTTTAGATTTAATTCCTGAATTATTTTCTAATGCAATTCGGACAGCTTTATATGCGGAAATATCTTGTGCTTGAATATTTTGTGAGAGACCTAAAAATATGCCCAATAATATTATTGGAGTTATCGATTTAATTTTATTATTATTCATTGCTTTATTTGTTTTCATAAATACCAGATACAGTAGCGGAAGAACAAAGAGTGTTAATGCTGTAGCTGAAATCAGCCCGCCAATTACTACGGTAGCAAGAGGTTTTTGTACTTCAGCTCCCGCACTGGTACTTAAAGCCATAGGAAGAAAACCTAAACTGGCAACAGATGCCGTCATTAAAACAGGACGTAACCTTGTTTTGGTTCCTTCAATTACCCGTGCAACTATGTCATCCCAACCTTCTTTTTCTAACCTATTGAATGTTGCTATCAATACAATACCGTTTAGTACCGCCACACCGAACAAAGCAATAAAACCAACTCCGGCTGAAATACTAAAAGGCATATCTCTCAACAACAATGCAAATACTCCACCTATGGCACTCATAGGTATTGCAGCATATACAAGTGCCGCTTCTTTAAGTGAACGGAATGTAAAGTAAAGAAGTACAAATATTAGAAGAAGTGAGATCGGCACTGCGATGAGTAAACGATCGCTTGCTTTTTGTAAATTTTCAAATTGACCACCATACGTTACATAGTAGCCGCTCGGAAGTTTCACTTCTTGAGCGAGTTTGTCTTGAATATCTTTCACCACACTTGCAACATCTCTTCCCTGAACATTAAAACCAACATATATACGACGTTTTCCGTCTTCACGGCTTATTTGTGCTGGACCTAATTTATAGTTGATATCAGCTACTTGAGAAAGCGGAATTTGTTCTCCATTAGGCGTTGGTATGAATAGATTACTTACATCTTCTATAGAAGTTCTGTGCTCATTGTCCAGACGAACTACCAGATCGAATTTTCGCTCATTTTCATATACTACACCTGCTGCTTTTCCTGCAAAGGCAGTACTCACAATGTCATTAATATTTTGAATTTTTAAACCATAGTTGGCAATTCTCGCCCGATCATAGTCAATGTTGATTTGAGGAAGTCCATCCACTCTTTCTACTTGTGGCGCAGTCGCTCCCGGAATTGTCTGTACTATAGCATTAACTTTGTTGGCATAAACCAATAGAGAATCCAGATTTTCTCCGAAGACTTTCACGGCTACATCTTGACGAATCCCCGTCATTAATTCATTGAATCGCATCTGAATAGGCTGATTAGCTTCAAAGAAAACCCCAGGGATACTTTCTAGTTTTTCCATCATTTCGTTTGAAAGCTCATCATAAGATTTTTTTTCTTTCCATTCTTTTTGTGGCTTAAGAATGACCATTAAATCTGTAGCCTCCGGAGGCATGGGATCAGTAGGTATCTCACCGGCACCTGTTTTTCCTACCACCATTTTAACTTCGTCAAATTCTTTCAGAATTCGAGACGCTTGCATAGATGTCTCCAAACTTTGACTTAAAGAAGTACCTTGAGGTAGAATACAATGCATTGCAAAATCTCCTTCACCTAGTTTCGGTAAGAATTCACCACCCATTCGGGAAAATAAGAATAAGCTGATTGCAAATAAACCTACCGCTGATCCTATCACTACGTATTTTAATCTAATAGCTTTTTCTAAAAGAGGCTGATACACTTTGTTTAAGAAATCCATCATTTTATCTGACAGGTTCTTTTTTGTGATAGGTTTCTTTGACAAGAACAAAGCACTCATCATAGGGATATAGGTGAATGAAAGAATTAAAGCTCCAATAATTGCAAAACTGACTGTTTGAGCCATTGGTGTAAACATTTTTCCTTCGATCCCTACTAATGTTAATATTGGGATGTATACAATAAGAATGATGATTTCTCCGAAAGCCGCGCTTGTACGTATTTTTCTTGCAGAATCAAACACTTCTTCATCCATTTCTCCCTGTGTAAGTCTCTTATTTGATTTTCTAAGCCCCAGATGATGCATTGTTGCTTCCACTACAATCAAAGAACCATCCACAATCAAACCAAAGTCTATCGCTCCTAAACTCATCAGATTGGCACTCACTCCAAACAGTCTCATCATACCTAATGCAAATAGCATTGACAAAGGAATAGCAGAAGCGACAATTAAACCAGCTCTTAAATTGCCTAGAAACAGAATTAGGACAAAAATCACAATTAAAGCTCCCTCTATAAGATTTTTCTCAACCGTATCTATGGCGCGTCCAACAAGATCTGTTCTGTCGAGGTAAGGTTCGATAACAATATCGTCTGGTAGAGATTTTTGTATTGTAGGAATCTTCTCCTTGATACGTTCTACCACTTTGGCACTGTTTTCTCCTTTGAGCATCATGACGATTCCTCCCACAGCATCTACCTCTCCGTTGTAGGTGAGCGCACCGTAGCGAATGGCATTACCAAAACGTACTTCTGCTACATCTTTTACCAGTATAGGAACTCCTGAAATATTCTTTACAACAATATTCCCTACATCTTCAAGTGTGTTTACCAAACCTACACCTCTAATAAAATAGGCATTGGGTTTTTTGTCAATATATGCACCTCCTGTATTTTGGTTATTAGTTTCCAATGCAGAAAATATTTCGGAAATACTCACATCCATAGCTCTTAAACGATCTGGGTTGACAGAAACTTCATATTGCTTCAACAGCCCTCCAAAGCTATTAATTTCAGCAATTCCTGGTGTTCCATATAGTTGACGAGCAACAATCCAATCTTGCATTGTTCTCAGATCCATAGCGGTATATTTGTCTTCGCTACCTTTTTTAGGATGTAGTATATACTGATACACTTCACCTAAGCCAGTACTTACAGGGGATAGTTCCGGTGTGCCTACACCCTCAGGAATTTGCTCTTCAGCTTCTTTCAATTTCTCATTAACCAGTTGTCTAGCAAAGTAGATGTCTACTTCATCCTTAAAAACAACGGTAACGACTGAAAGTCCAAAACGGGAAATACTTCGTATCTCTTCCACATCAGGAAGATTGACAATACTTTGCTCTACTGGAAATGTAACTAATTGTTCAACTTCCTGCCCCGCTAGAGTAGGACATAGAGTTATAACTTGTACCTGATTATTTGTAATATCAGGCTGGGCATCTATAGGAAGTTTTGTAGCACTCCATACGCCCCATATTATCAGCAGCAAAGTCATTACTCCAATAATGAGCTTATTCTTGATACTGAATTTAATTATGTTATCTAACATTTTTGATTAGTATTAATATTTAAAGTATATACGATTTGTATCATTTAAAATGATAGTACAATAATTTTTACTGACGCACACGAAGAAATATTCTTCACATGCGCAAAAGAAAAAAACAAATAATCACTTTTTAAACGTTAATCTTTGACAGTTGCCAAATATCCCCTGAATATTGAGAATAGAGAATTACATTTCTAAAAGAAATTTTTTATTTAGCGCTCAATTTAAGTTTTGGCAATACCACTCCGGTTATGTTGAAATCCGAAATAGCGACGGTAATAGTACCATAACATTGGCAGGGACAAAAAGGATTACAAAAATATTTGTGTTCCGTTCTATGGTTATACTCAAGTGACAGGTCCAATTCTACAAACTGATTGTTACTGGTTGTACATTCATACAAAACATCTGTGCAGGGAAGTATTGACATCCCCAAGATATAAACATAATTATTTTTACCTCTTCCATTTATTGTTATTCTTATACAAGAAGTTGGTACAAACTTACAAAAAGTGAAAAAAATTTCAATCTGATATCCTTTTGATTATTTTCTATTACACTTAACAAAAATCTATTAAAGATATTAATATCATTATTTCTTTCTTCTTCAATTCTGCTCTTCGGGTATTTCCGCGAATATAAAACAGCCGGAATACTTATCGTCAATCATTACGATGATTACAGGCTCCTGCAATTCATCCAAACTTTCATCGTAGTAAAAATCGTAGAGGTTAATTAGTGATAAATTCCCTATGATGACCTCGTGTCCGTTCACAAACCCTTTGATGCCATGGCCCGGTATCTCTTCAAATTTTTCCACCTTGTAATCGGATAAAATAATTGGCGAAAGAAACTTGAGCACGCTGCTTGCTATTGGATGCGTTGAATGGGATTGCAATGCTGCCGTAAAAGCTGTTACGTTTTTTTTGTCGGGAACAGCACATTCAAAGGTTATTACATCAAACGAGAGATCGCTTTTATATGCACTATCCGCAATTTCTGATATATGTTTTTTGATTGCCATAATAATATTTTTTAATTATATAACAAAGTTAATTGTCATTTTGGGGAACCTGGTTGCAAATTAGAGTTCCATTCAACTCGACAAACAGGCATTCAGAGGTTGTAACTTAACCTGTTGGTGGAGTTGATTTTTGTAAATAGAGAACAAAAAGATATTATGAAGTGATCAAAGTGATTGATCAAACAAACTCACCCAACACGCACAACATCAAACAAATTTTAACAAGTTATTTAAGATCATAAAAGATATTGTTAGTTATCAGATAAGTGAGAAAGTCAATTATACAAGATATGGAATTGCGCCAAAGTTCTCCCGTGTAGAAGTACTATCATTCAGCCTTACTTCCGAGTGTTTCTGTATTTACATTGAAAACCATTTGTTTTCAAAATTGCATGTAAAATTATTATCAAATCCGATTGCAATCGGATTTGATAATATGATAAGCTGAAGGCAATATAATGACTGAAGAAAACTATTGTTTGGAAAAGTAGAGTAGGTGCGAAAGATAGTATCAGAGAAACTTAACATACAGATCCATATTTTTACAATAGATTCTATACCACTTGAAGTTTGTAAAATATCGAGGTAGCGAAGAAGCAAAATGGGCAAAGAATCAATTTAAAAAACGACTTGTAGTTGTATTGCGATGCTATGATTATCTGCTGTTTTCCATGCTTTCGAATAATCGGAATACAAATAATTAATCTGTGCTCTGCAATTTTCATGAAAAATATAATTGAGCCCTGTTTTGTAATCTGTTGCTTCACTATTTTTAGAAATATTATTACTATAATGGTCAACACCGTTTACGATATGCCATTTTTCGTTGAGACTCCATTGCATCATACCGTAAATACCTTTTTTATTAATATTCCCATCTTTCCCTCTAATATATTCTGCTCTTGCATAGATTTTTTTTGACGTATATTCCCCATTCAAAACCCAGCGGTTTCTTATATGTAATGTTTGGTCTTGTTCGCCTCCATCTTTATAAACGGCTTCACCAAAATATAACCCGCCTCCCAGGCGCAAATTTTTTATTGGTAGAATAAAAATATTTCCCGTGAAGTCTTTGTTACTTCTATCGATACTGGTATTTATTCCGGATCCTTGAAATAATCCTACTCCGTATTCAACCAAATCATACTCTTTTTTGCTAAATAATTTTCCTGAAATTTTCAGCCCCATATCTCTTCCGAAGTTATTTTGTCCATTTTGAAGAGAGATTACATCTGCCCCCATTCCTATAAGGGATACAACAGAACGCGTGTTGTAAATAAATTCAAGATTGGAGGGGGAGCGCTGGTTTTCGATCGAAATCGGTATTTTTTGTTGTCCAAATTGAATACTCACTTTTTTGTTGGGTGACCAACCAAAATAATAATCGATCAATTTTGCAGATTTTATATCAGCCATTGCAAAATAATGGAAATTTTTATGCAATTGTCCTTTTACATGTATAAATAACGCTCGAACAGTTGCATCTGATTTACTACTATTCAGGTTATCAAAACTTAATGTTGAAAAAGCAGATACTCCAACTTGCATATTGTACTTATTTAAGATTCCTCTTTTAGATATTGGAATATATTTTATTTCATTTTCAATAATGCTGTCATTCATCCTTTGGACTTCCATTAATGAATCGACTTCAGCTTTGGTCAAAATATTTTTTTTCATAAGCATTTTTAAAACAGTGGAATTTTCTTTTTCCTGAGCACACACAAATAGCGGAAAAACAAACAATAATACAACATAAATAAATCTAGAAAAACTCATCATTATACAAAAAATTAATGAGCACCAAATTAACTGTAGCATTCGGGAACCTGGTTGCAAATAAAAAACAGCCATATTTACATATGGCTGTTTTTTTAAAATGAGGTTTTATTCTGAGTTACTTACTTTTTGAAAAACCTCGAACATTCGTTACACATTCCCTTCATTACAAAATTGATACTTTGCAATAAGAAACTATCTGGCAGCTGAATAGGAGGAATAGCAATACTTTCAAGACAAAAAGTATTCTTACAGCGGTTACAGTTGAAATGTACATGTAGGTCACCTACATTACACATACATGTATCACTACAAATTGAATATTTCATGGAGCCGGAACCGTCATCAATCGTATGAATGAGTAAGTTGTCATGAAAAAGGGTCAATGTCCTAAAAATAGTAGATTTATTTACCGTTTCTAATTCCGTTTCCAGATCAGTCAGGCTAAATGCTCTTTTAAATTCAGACATTATCTGAAAAATTAATAATCTAACCGCTGTTGGTTTTATGCTTCTTTTTTGCAATCTCTCTTCTAAACTTTTCATCTTGCTTGTACGGTTTAAATCACCAAATAAATCAAATGTAAAAGTATAGAAGTCGATTTTATTTCATCTTGTAATATTCTTTGATAGATTTACAATATTTACTGGTTACTGTCTTACAAATAATGAATGTAGCCTATTTCGGGTAAATATTTACAGTCATCACAATTATCGTATTCCAAAGTTGTTTTTTCAGGTTGCTCAAAATTGGCCTGTAAAAAAGCATTTGAAAACAAAGCATAGGGCGGATATTCTGCAATATGGTTTTTAAGCATTTTATGTGCTTCTACTACAGGTGCACCATAAAGCTTTTCAAATTTTCCGATTTTGTATTGGGTAAATTCGCCGTAATGGACTATTGTCTTTAAAGAAAGAGGTATTTCGATCGCTAACTGTTGAGATAAGCGTTGTAATTCCTTTTGAAAATTACCGTAGATAAGCTCTATCTGCATTAATGTCTCTTCAAAAGTTGGTAAGTTTTGGTATTTATAAAAAAGAATGGCATCGCCTTCGATTTCAGAAATTTCAAAACATAGAATATTGCTGTCCATTATTGTTTTCAGCAAATTTTCTGTTATATATTTTCCAAGAAACATATTCGACTTGACAACAAAATCTGTAAAGCCTGAAATATCCGGTATCATCAATACACCTTTTAGGTTATCATTATGCTGTTCTTGTATCGTTTTATCATAATTTCAATTTTAAAAATGTAGAGGCATATTGAGCCTCTACATTAATTGTTAATGATTACTATTTTATTTGTCCGATGGCTTTGTGATAAACAGCTTCAGCAATTTTGTATTTTACTTTTGCATCCAGCATACTGCTGTACGCACGCTGCCAAAGTGTTTCTGCTATCAATACATCTTCTCCAGTGATAGTTCCTGCTTGAAAACGATCATTACTTAATTTTAGATTTTCATCCGCTTCAATTAGTGAAGCCTGCATTAAATCTATATTGTTTGCCTGTAGTTGAAGGTTCAGTGTTGCTTGTTCTATCTCCACATTAATCTGGCTTTGAAGTTCTTTCAATCCATATTCTGCCGAACGTATGTTAGCTTCCTGTTGCTTTACTTTCTCTCGTTTACTTCCCCAATCGAATACGGGAATTTTTACGCTTAACATTCCGAAATAAGTAAGCATACTGTTTTTGGTTGGATCTCCAAAATTAATACCTTCTTTTCCAAAGGCAGCCATTCCGTTAAGTGATAAACCAACTACCGGTTTTAGATCGGCTCTGAGCATATTCTTTGTAAGTTCACTCATTTTTATGGCACTTGTGGCTAAGTCTACTTCAGGTCGAATTGCTTGTGTGCTTTGTAACATCTCATGGTTTCTAAATTCATCGTCACTCAACGTACCAACTACATCAATATCCGTTTGTTCTATTCCAGTTAGCTGGATTAATCTTTTTTTAGCCAATATGAGTTTGTTCTCAGCCGCCTGTAATCGAGCTTCATTTTCATTTTGAAGTACTTTTGCCCGAAGCACATCATTTTTATAAATAATACCTGCCTGGAATTGATTATTTAAAAAAGTATAATGGGAAGCTAATTGCTTTTTGACCTGTTGCTCCATCTTTATTTCTTCTTTAGCCTGTACAACAATCCAATAAGCGGTTTCAGTAGCTAACAATACATCGTCTTCGACCAATCTCTGCTGAGCGATACTCATCTCTATATTGGTTTCCGCCATTTGCTTACCGTACTTAATCTTTCCTCCTGTATAAATAGGCTGAGTAACACTTACCATTGGGGCGAAACCGTACTCAGGAAGCATTGTATTTAAAGGCTCACCAAAGTAAAATGCAGTTGCAGAAGCATCTATTTTGGGTTTTGCCGTTACGTCTGCTATTTGTTTCTCTGATCTGGAAGCAGTTACGTCTTCTCTGGCTTTACCAATCCTGTGATTGTTTTTCAATGCAAGCTCTTTACTTTCTGCAAGGCTCAATTGCTGTTGGGCAAACAGGTTATCTGTTCCCTGTAAAACAGCAAGAGCACATACAAAAGCTTTTACGAATGTTTTATATTTTCTTTGTAACATGATTTATTTTTTTGTCAATTAACTTTCGTGATGAAAATCATATTTATCGTGTATACCTTTATTCAAGGATTTCTTTGACGGTTTTACGAATCTGCTATACAATACCGGAACTATAAATAAGGTAGTAACCATAGAGACTAAAATACCTATTGATATTGTACTCGAGATCGGCCCCCATTCGGGAGAACCACTCGACATTAGCGGGATCAATCCAATAGCTGCTGCCATAGAAGTCAGGAAGATTGGGCGCATTCTTCGCTTAGCTGCTAATAGAGCTGCCTCTTCAATCGTATGTCCATGATCACGCACCAATTCATCAGCGTAGTCTACAAGGATAATTCCGTTTCGAACTACAATACCCAATAAGGCTGTAATACCGATAATTGCCATAAAACCAAATTCATAACCTGTAAGAAACAGTCCTAACATCGCTCCAAGTAAACTCAATGGGAATGATGCCAATACAATGAACACTTTGCCCACTCGTTTGAATTGGAATAACAGAACTAGGAATATCAACACGAAACTTATCATGAAAGCTTTCCCCATTTTAGGACCGCTTTCCAGACCATCTTCATACTCTCCTCCATAGGCAATTTTAACTCCTTTTGGTAATTGTAAGCTATCGATTTTCGGTTGTGCCTCGGCAAACACTTCAGCAGGTTTTCTACCCAATTGTGCTTCAGAAGAAACAGTTAATGTTCGCAATCCGTTACGGTGTACAATAGCCCCCGTATGCCATGAAGGTTGTAAATCCACCACTTGTTTTAAAGGTACTTTAGCTCCAAATGATGAAGTGATGTACATATTTCCCAAAGCATCCAGATCTTGCCTGTCAGCTTCGTCCGTACGCAATAGTATATCTATGGATTTGTTACCTTCCCACATTTGTGATATAGGAAAACCTTTTATTTTCGCACCTAATGCCTGCGCAATCTGTGCTTTGGTAACACCTAATCGTAAAGCGACATCTTCTTTTACTACAGCCTTAAGGCCTACATAATCATCCTGATAATCTGTACGTACCCAGTTTGCTCCTTTTGTGTTTTCTAGTATTGTAGCTACTTCTTTGGCTACTTTTTTCTGTTGCGTAATATCTTTACCAATCACACGGATCTCAATCGGAGCAGGCTGTTGTTTTTTACTTAACTGTCTAACGCGGACATATCCATTTGGCAGGAAATTATTGAATTTTTGAACATATTCATCTATCATTTCATTTGTGGCATCATTACTTTCTGTATTGATAAATATTTGCGCAAAATTTTCTCGCGGGTTTTCCGGTGAATATGTTGAATAAAATCGTGGTGAACTTGTACCAATAAAACTTGCTGTGGTAACAATACGCTTGTCTCCTGCGATTTCCTTTTCAATCTTTTTAACTGCCGCTTCTGTTTCGTGAATATTTGTACCGTTGTCCATCCACAATTCAAGATTAAACTGATTTCTTTCCACAATTGGGAAAAACTCGGTTTTCACTTGGCTTCCTACTACAAATGAAAGGAAGAAAATCGCCAGACCTGCAAACAAAGTCGTTTTCTGATATTTCATACAGAACTCTATAGCTCTGTCGAAACCATCCTGCATTCTATCTAAGAAATTACGTTTTTTAGGTTTTTGTGTATCATGGTTTTTCAATCCTTTTTTAAGGAAATGATAACACATATATGGTGTAAGAAACAACGCGACTAAGAATGAAACTGCCAAGGCTATGCTAACCGTAATTGGTATCCATTGTACGAACTCTCGTGTCATTCCTGTTAGTGTAAATGCTAATGGTAAGAATGATAGAACAATAGTAAGTGTCGCAGTGAATATCGGAACCATAAGCTGTGTTGCACTTTGCCAGGCAGCAGTCCATGACGGTACTTTTTCATCTACTTTTTCTATATAATTGTCTACGACAATTATGGCATCATCGACGACCATTCCAAGTACAATAATCAATGCAGCTAAACTAACCTGGTGCATTTCTACACCTATCATATTCAGAATGGCAAATGTCGCCAAAATGGTTACAGGTGCCGCAATAGCAGAAATCGTAGCTACTCTAAACGGAAGCAAAATCATTACCACCAGAATAACGGCTCCAATGGCAATTGCAAACTCAATAAAGAAATGCCCTAAGTTCATATCTACTACAGCAGGCTGATCTACAATGGTATTGACCTGTACATCTGCAGGTAAAACTTCTTTTACTTCTGTTACTTTTTGGGTCAATGCTTTACCTAAGTCAACAATATTCTGACCAGGTTGCATTTCTACAGTAAGCATCATTACATCATTACCAGCTACAGTAATTTTACTTTTTAGGTCTTCATATCTTCGTTCTATTTTGGCAATATCTTGCAAACGGATATTACCACCTTGAGGAGAACTATATACAATCAGATTACCGATTTCATTTTCATTTTGGTACTGAGCATCTGTAAAAATCAATAAGCGATTTTTGTCAATTTCAATATCTCCACTTGGGATCGTAACATTCTGCTGGCTCAATGTGGAAGCAATTTCATTGATGCCAAAACCATATTGTTTTAATACATCTTCACGAAGTGTGACATATATCTGTTGCTTCTGACCTCCGTAACGTTTTATTTTTGAAACTTGAGGAATCGTTTTAATACCGTCTTCCAATTCATCCAGATAATTTTCCAATTCGGCATATGTACGTCCTGGTGCAGACACAGCAATCATCTGAACCACCACGTCACCAAAATCACTGTTCACATACGGCCCTTGTACGCCTCGCGGAAGTATCAAAGGCATATTGGCATCTAAACCGTGCTGTAAAGTATTCCAGAATTTTTTAGTATCCTTGACATAGTCCTGTAATTCAACTGTGATTACAACCTGTCCAGGTTTACTTTCTGAATGTGTTTTTTCCTTCTTTATTTCTTCAAAACCGAACAGATATTGTTCCAGTTTATCCGTTACTTCTTTCTCCATCTGTTCTTCGTCACTTCCTGGATAAAAAGCAACGACAAGCCCTTGTCTAACTGTTATACGCGGGTCTTCACTCCTTGGCATTGTCAATAATGAAATCAAACCTGCAAGCACCATGATAACGGTAATCGCTATCGGTACCTGTGGATATTTCATTGCCGCCTCAACGAGGTTTATCTTTTTTTTCATAAATTATTCTGTTTTTGAAGCAGTTGTATTTACTGAAGCTGTTTCGGTTTTTACTTTTTGTCCGTCCTTTACATTATTTTGCCCGGCAAGGATAATAGTTTGATTTTCATCAAGTCCGTTGGTTATTATAACCTCATCGCCTGCAATTTTACCAACAGTAACCCTTGTCAGTTTTGCATTGCTATTTTTGTCTATCACATACACGTGAGGGATTTTATCAACATTGTTTATGATAGCTGTAAGTGGTACACGCACTTGTTTAACTTTAGCCGGAATACCTGCAAATATTTCGCTAATCATCCCAGGCATTAAAACACCTTTTGAATTGTCAAGACGTACTTTTAAAGTATATGCTTTGGAAATTTCATCAGCCACAGGATTGATAATTGTAATTTTACCGGTGAAATTTTGTTGCAGTGTAGGTATGTTTACTTCTACCTGCATACCTTGTTTGAAGTTTCCTATTTCGCTTTCAGGTACTGAGAATTGAGCGTATACAAGATCTGTTTTAACAATTGTAAAAGCCGGTACTCCTGGTGCTGCCATACCTCCGATTTCAGCTGATTTAACTGTAATTATTCCATTAGTAGGCGACATTAAACGGCTGTCGGCAATACGCTTTTTATTAATTTTTTTATTTGCCTGTGCCTGTGCAACTTTAGTTTTGATATCGATGTAATCTTTTTCAGGAAAACTTCCTTTTTTATACAATTCATCAAACCTTCTGAATGCATCCTCGCTCTGTTCTAATGTAGCATTGGCTATTTGCAAGGCCGCTTCATATTCTGTAGCATCTATACTTGCTAAAAACTGTCCTTTACTAACTTTTTGACCTTCATTGACACTCACATTATTGATTGTTCCGGGAACAGCGAAGCTCACGGTGGTCATATTATCTGGAACGATGGAACCTGAATAAACAACAGATTCTTCTGTTTCTGAACTTTGGATCGTACCTACTGTTACAACCGGAGGCTCATCTTTTAATTGTTTTTCTTCTTTTTGTTTACAACTCTGTATCAAACCTATCCCTATTAGGAAAAGGAATAGTAAACCTATTTTACCTGTTTTCATCTTTACATTTATTTTGTTACGTTTATTTTAACTTTAGATTTCAGGGACAAAGGTCGGTTTACAACATACAAACAGCTATACGAAATGACCGCTAAAAGTTGTGAAATTTACTTTTCATAAGGTGTAATAATTGACATAAAACGAAGAGCTACTGAATGATCAGTAGCTCTTCACAGTTACATTTAACTTAAATAACAGGACGTGAATAATTCAGTCTTTTGATTTAAAGAATCAAAGTTTGATTATCCCTATCCTTTAGCTGTTTAAAATAGCTTGATGTAAAGCCTGTATGCTTTTTCAATTGATTGGAAAGGTATGCCTGACTACTATAACCTAATACATTAGCAATCTCGGTCAAAGACATTTCTGTATTCATCAAAAGTTCTTTTACTTTTTCAATCTTACAGTGAATAATGTACTTTTCAAGTGTTATTCCTTCTTCTGAAGAAAACAATGCACTCAGTGTATCGTAATTCTTGTTTAACTTATTACTTATAAGAGCTGTAAATTTTGTAGGTATTCCACTTTCCAATTGCATATTAATACCATTATCAACCAACTCTTTAATATTGTTTATTGCTTTTTGGTTTTTATTATACATTAATTCAAAGCCATTACTTTTCAGCATCGCTTCGATTGCTCCCAGTTTTTGCGAAAAAGCTACTGTATCTTTTATTATCGCTTCTCCTAGTTTTACATCCACTACTTCAAAACCCAAAATAGTTAACTCTTTTTCAAGAACATACATACATCTATTGCACACCATTCCTTTTATTAACAGTGTCATAAGCTCTATATTATATTTAAAAAACAAAATTCAGCATTTACTAAAAATAAGACTTTATGATATTTCGGTTTTCTTTTGTGATATTTTAAGAAAGTATATTCAACAACATTAAATATCATAAACTAATCAAGGAAAAGTATATATCCAGTACCATTAATCATAACGAATTTTGTAATAGACAATATCCATTAAAATGAATAGTAAAGAAATAAACGAACATCCAGTTTTAGATATATTGAAAGATTATAACGCAGGTAAAACCGGTCTGGAACTTTTTGAGAAATATGGTATATATGGTACAAATATTTTTGAATTGAAATCAAAATATAAGGATTTAAGATCCGATATCCTTTTAGAATTGGTAAATTTAAACGACGAAAATAGCCGATTAAAAATAATGTATGCTGACTTGTCCGTACAACACCAAAAATTAAAAGATTTGTTGCAGGAGGATTTCTAAAAGTACAGCGATAGAATAATAGTAACTTAATAATATTATGATATGACAAATGTAATGTACAAATATGCCACAGTGTTGGTAGCGATTGAAAATCTTCGCAAGGAAGGTTACGATGTAGATTTTAATCTTGAAGACAACTGCTTAATTTGTGGCAACAATAAATATACTATTGATGACTTTGAAATTGAGCAAGTCTACCGATATGAGGGAGATAGCAACCCCAGTGATGAATCTACTGTTTATGGAATAGCCTCAAAAGATGGCTTAAAGGGAATTTTGGTCACTGCTTACGGTGCTTATACAGATGGAATGAGTGCTGCGATGCTTAGGAAATTATCGCTTAAAAATGAGTAGAAATTGTATTTCCATTTGATTTAAGGACCTAATAGAAAGTTATTAGAAAAAATTATGTTCTTGTTTCATAAACAATACTATTAACATAACTTTTTGATAAATGAGAAGATAAAAAAGCCAGGTTAAATTGTTGTAACCTGGCTTTTGAATATTAATATAGGGCTACATTATTTGATTGTTGTTCCTCCATCTACTGGTAAATTTACCCCTGTAATGTATTTTGCTTCCTCTGATGCCAAGAATAATGCAGCATTCGAAATATCTTCAGCCATTCCCAATTTTTTCATCGGAATAATTCCTAAAAAATAGGCTTGATAGTCTGGACTATTCAAAAATGCCTCGCTCATAGGTGTTAAGATATAGCCCGGATTAATGGCATTTACTCTAATTCCAAAAGGTCCGAAATCCACGGCGGCTGCTCTGGTAATTGCTGAAACCCCACCTTTGGAAGCCGTATAAACTCCGGGACCTGACATTCCGGTTAAAGCGGCAATCGAAGAAATATTCACGACACTCCCACCTCTTTCTTTCAGGTGTGGTAATACAGCCTGCATCCCCAGCATCACGCTGCTTATGTTGATGTCATATGCCTTTTTCCAGGTGTCTTCGGTTTGATCTTCAAAAGGAACTGCCACTGAAATCCCAGCATTATTGATTAAAATATCCAGTTTTCCAAAAACGCTGATTGTTTCTGGAAGTACTTTTTCAAACCAGTCTTCCCGTTTTGATACGTTATGTACTAGAGCAATGGCATCACCACCATCTGATTTGATTTTTTGTACAATAGTTTCTAATTTATCTTTTTGAATATCGGTCGCTACTACTTTTGCTCCTTCTTTGGCAAAAGAATAAGCCATAGCTTCCCCCATTCCGGAAGCTGCCCCAGTTATTATTGCTACCTTATTATTTAGTCTCATATATCTTATTATTTTTTTGCTGCGTGATGTGCTATAATATAACCAAATACCAATCCCTGCCCGATGGTTCCGCCAGCTCCGGGATATTTATTTCCAAAAATATTTGAGGCATTATTTCCCAAAGCGTACAAGCCCTGGAAAGCGGCCTGATTGGTTTTCAATACTTGTCCATGTTCGTTTGTCATCATTCCACCGCATGTTCCCAAGTCTGATAAAACGATTTTTACCGCATATAATTTTCCAGAAAGCGGTCGAAGACAATTATTAGGCATTTGTGTTGGATCTCCATAATAACGGTCGTAAGCGCTGTTGCCTTTTCCAAAATCGGTATCTTTTCCTGTAGCTGCAATGGTGTTGAACCTGCCAAATGTTTCCGTAAACGCTTCGACAGGTAATCCCACTTTTTGAGCCAGTTCAGATGCATTTTCAGCCGTAAAAGCAATTTTTGCATCAAACCACTCTTGTGGAATTTTCATTCCCGGAAAAAGTGTGCCGGCAAGCAGATAACTATTTCTGTAGTTCTGATCAAAAATCAACCACATATCTTTTATAGGCGTTCCATACTTTTCCTGTTCTAAAACGATTTGTCCAAAACTCATATAATCCACCGCTTCGTTTATAAACCTTTTTCCCGTATAGTTTACCAAAAATGATCCCGGAAGCGAACGCTCTGCCAATAATACTTGTGGTTCGCCTTCTTCTGTTAATGGAGCTATAGCAGGAAACCACCATGTTGAAGTCATATTGGTAATTTCTGCTCCAATCTTTTCTCCTAACAGAATGGTATCACCTGTATTGCCTTCGCTACCTAAACTTACATTTTTTAAAGAGGGAGATTGGTATTGGTGGCGCATTAGCATATTATGATCAAATCCGCCTCCTGCCAAAACCACACCTTTCTTCGCATTTATCTGAACCAATTTTCCGTTTTGAACCGCTTTTATTCCAGTTACTTTATCACCATCAAACAATAATTCTGTAATTGAAGTATTGGTCCAAACCGGTACACCTGACCGAAGCAAACCAGCAAACATCCCTGAAGCCAGTGCCTGACCACCACCAACTAATCGTTTTCCAATCAACAATCCGCCAATTCCCTGAATTCCTCTTTTCAGCATAATCGGTATAGACTTAAATGGTGTTTTTGTCATTAAGTTGAGCCATTTGTAATCGTAACCTGTCACTGGAACTGGTACAGGTGCCTCAAGTTGACCGGGGCGAAACCTTGCTGTGTCTTTTCCTAATAAGTTCATATTGAAAGGACGACATTCGCAGGTTCTTCCTAAGACTTTACCACCTACAACTTCTGGAAAATAATCTGAATATCCTTTTGCCCAAAAGAATTTCATAGGCGTGGTTCTCTCCAACATTTCTACTGCTGCTGAACCATTTTGCAAGAAGTTTTCCCAACGGGATTTAGGAGCATTATCTCCAACTAAATTCGTTAAATATGTTTCTCCATCTTTCAATGTATCATCGGAACCATCTTGTTTCAAAACAGGATTTGCCGGTATCCAAAATGCACCACCGGAGCGTGCAGTAGAGCCACCAACCAAAGCTGTTTTTTCGATAACTAATACTTTTAATCCTAATTCATGGGCTGCTAGTGCAGCTGCCATACCGGTTCCCGAACCTACAACTACCAAATCTACGGTAATATCTGTGGCTGTTGGCCCCGGGATTATTTCTTTCTTGCTCATATTCAGTCTTTTTTAATTATAATTTATACAGGTAGTTTAGACGAAGTAGCGTATTCGGGTATAAAAACACAGTTGGTTGTCTGAAAAACAGTAGACATACATTTATTGCATTGAATACATCTTCCTCTTCCCAACGGATTATCTTTTAATTTATTGATGATATCGGGCTCGCGAAGTAATGCCCTTCCCATCGCAACAAAGTCAAAACCTTCCTGCATAGCCGTTTGCAAATGCACATAATCATTAATTCCTCCCAACAAAATCAGTTGAGCTTTTTTCACTACTGTCTGGAATTGCCGAGCCGATTTAAGCATATAAAGATGTTCGTACGGGTATTCACCTAACACTAATTTTCCAAACCATTTTACCCCCAATCTGAAAATTCCTTTCTGTGTTTTTGACATGCCCTCTAAATCAGTTTCACCTCTGAACAGATACATTTGATTTTTTACCGAAGATCCCATCGTTAACTCAAACGCATCAACAGCGCCTGTTTCGTCCAGAATTCTTGCTGTTTGTGTGGACTCATCTAACCAGATTGAGTTTTTAATACCATCATCCATAGACATTTTAACAATAATTGCCAAACGGTCTTTCACCCTTTCTTTTACGGCAAGAAGGATTTCTTTTGCAAAACGTGTACGATTTTCAATAGAACCGCCATATTCATCTTTTCTTTTGTTGATCCAAGGACTGAAAAAAGAAGATACCAGATACAAATGCCCAAAATGAAGTTCGATCGCATCAAAATTGGCATCGGCAGCAACTTCTGCGGCATCCGCAAATTGCCTGATAATGGTTTTCATTTCCTCTCGGCCGATTTCACGACAAACCTGAAAACTAGAAGGACTTCTAAACCTTGACGGAGCAATTGGTTGTACACCTGTGATTTGTTTGGTGGCTACGGGACCGGCATGCCCTAACTGTGCGGAGGCTTTTCCGCCAGCCTTATGCATCGCCTGTGTAAATTGTTTGAGGCCTGAAATATTTTCACGAACCATCAAAATTTCTCCCGGTGCTGCAAAACCTTCTGCGGAAATAGCGCAGTAGGCAATATTTGTCATACCAACCCCTCCTTTTATAAAGCCCTCATGAAAGTCTATTAATGATTGTGTAACTTTTCCGTCAGGGCTTCTGCCTTCACTGGTTGCCGCTTTTATAACCCGATTCGGAAGAGTAATGGGTCCTAATTTTGCGGGTGAAAATACTTTATCAGGATTAATTGCATTCATAGGATATTGAAGTTATTGTTTCTTATCAAAGATAAACAAATAACAAATAAATGTTACATAGTGTAACATTTAAAAAATTATTAATTTTGCACCAATTAAAATCATTATATGAATTTGAAAGCTAGATCCGATTCTGTTCAAAATAAAGTAAAAATTGTAAAAACTGCTTTGAATCTATTCATGGAGAAAGGAATAGATATTCCATTGACTGAAATTGCCAAAGAATCTGATGTTTCCAGAATGACTTTTTATCGTCATTTTCCGGATCGGGAAGCTCTTGTGTCGGCAGTATTTCATTACAATCTAGATCAACTTGATTTATACGCTAAAGCATTGCAAGAAAACAAAAATGGATTCTATCTGTTGTTAAAAAAGGTATTGATACAACGGGTGGAATATCATAACTTTTTACCTTATATCAACGGACAGGAACAAACCTTGACTTCTTCCAGATTGTTTGAGATTTTCGAAAAACCAATTCAACTCGCAAAAAATAGCAACTTATTACGAGATGACTTTTGTTGTGAAAAAGATTTACTGATATTAATATCAATGGTAGGTGGCGCAGTTGCATATGTTCAGATGTCTGGTCAATCTGCCATTGAGCGAACATTAGAATTGCTTATGAACGGAATTAAAGTAGTTACAAAAGAGTAAGTTGCACATCTCTAGCTATTTCGATATGTCGTCAGTATTTTAATATCAAATTAAAGGCTTAACAGCATATTATTTAATCAATATCGTTTTTCTTATTCACGATACAGTTACACATACATCCGCATTTGTCGGATAGCTTTGGCACAATAAAATTATTCCCTCGGCAATATCCTGTTCTGTCAGAGCCCCATTATGGAGCATCCGTACTTCGCCATCTGTTTTTACTGCCCAACAAGCCCCACAGGTTCCGTTTTTGCAGGAACTCGCTACTTTGATATGATGCTCTTTCATTGCATCCAAAAGAGATTGCTTCGGCTGCACCTCAATGAGTGATGTGCATTCATAGGTCTGCTTTTCATCATTCTCGTAGTAGTCCTCATAGTAATTTACAATCACATCTTTTACAACACCGTCAGTTTCCAAATCTCCCACATCAACTGGAACTGGGTCGAAATATTCCAAATGAATATTTTCTTCTGGAATATTCAATCCTGTTAAGGCATTTTTATATAAATCCATTAAGCCGGTAGGTCCACAAATGTAGTAATGGGCATCGTTTATTTCAGGAACAAGTCGTTTGATTATGGAACGAAGTACCAATAGAGAGAATCGTCCTGCAATATGATTGATTTTAGTAGAGATAAATTCGGGGGAAGTAAAGGAATAGCATATTTCGAGACTTTCATTTATCTCTAAAGTTTCCAGTTCATTATAAAAAATAGTTTCACTTGGCGTTTTATTACTGTATATCAGTAAGGGAATTTGACGACTACTATCAATACTATTGAGCATAGAGAATAAAGGTGCGATACCGCTACCACCGGCCAAAAGAACTATTTTGGATTGTCCAGCTATTGTATCTTCCAAAACAAAATTCCCAAACGGTGCTTCAATTTCCCATATTTCTATTTGGTCTGCATTTTCAAAAATATAGTTACTCATTTTTCCTCCAGTTACTCTTTTTACAGTAATAGCTGGATTAGGATCTGAGGGTTTGGAACTAAATGAATACGAGCGAATTACCATCTCTCCATCTATGTTGCATCTGATGTTTAGATACTGACCAGGCAAGTAGGAAAATTGTTGTTGATCGGTTTCAAAGTATATGGTCAGAGTATCCTGTGTTTCCTTCACAGTTTTATGGGTTCGCCATGTAAATTTCTTCATTTTAAATAATTTCTATCTGCTTTGTTATCTTTAAAAGGAAACCTCTACTTGTTGTTCACAAAGAGAGGTTCATCAAAACATGATATTTGATAATTAAATTTCGTTTTACTTTTCTTGCTGTCTTCTGATAATTGCCAGCTTGTTTTTTCTTATCTGTTTGAAATGGGCAGACGTTAATCCTGTATAGGTCTTTAATTGCTCGGTAAGCTCCGAAGCTTTTTTATAACCTAACGATTTTGCAATTTGCGTGATAGTTTGCTCGGTATATACCAGCAATTCTTTTACCTTTTCAATTATTCGCTTTGTAAATATAATTTCAAGGCTGACATCACATTTTAAAAGAAACAGATTGTTCAGTTCTTGATAATCCGTATTGAGTTCGCTTGTTATCTGAATCGCAAACGGAGCAGATGAACCTGTATCCAATTGGGTCTGAATAATCTGATCTGCTACCCGGTGTACTTTCGTTATTACATCCGAACAGTCACCTAATTTTAATTGATGTAACATAACTTTTTATGTTAGAGATTGGGAAACACTGTTTTGGTACCCTAAGAGTAAATGGAGAAAAGCCCAGGGATATATTCAGCAAATCCCCGAGCAATATTGAACTTACACGCAGCAAGAGCAGCTTGACGTTTTTTCGCTATCTCCGCCATCTACTTTGTAGCCAGCTTTCTCAATAGCCTGGACCAACTCTTGTTTCACACTATCATTCTCTATTGAAACAGCAAGTTTCCCTGCTTCTAATTTTTCAATAGTAACGCCATTAATATCTTTGATTGCTCCATTTACTCTTGATTGGCAGTGAGCACTTTGCATGTCTGGTATGCTTAATTCCAAATTTTTCATTTTATCTTATTTTTAATGTTTAACAAATTTCCGTCTTAATTTGATACTTATTATTATGGTATTCCTTGTAAGATTTGTGACTTTTACTGATTTTAAAATTATGATTTTATTCTACAATGAACTTACCCTTCATATAGATGTAGTGGCCTGGGAAAGAACATAAAAAATCATAAGAACCTTTTGCAGGAGCATTAAAAGTAATTTCGGTAGTTTGTCCGCCACCAATCATATCTGTTTTGGTAATAACGGCTTTTTCCATTTCTTTTGGAATATAGTCATTATCTTTAGCATTGATTGCTGCATTAGCGAAAGCATTGAAGTCTGTACCTTGTGCAAGAATAACAACATTATGTCCCATTGCTTCAATTGGTGCTTTTCCGGTATGCTTAAGAATCAACTTTACAGTTTGTCCTTCTTTTACTTTAAGTTCGGTTTTATCAAATTTCATATCATCACCGCCACTGATGGTCAACTCAACTTCGTTTGCTTGTTCCGTCGGGACAGTTGTTTGTTCTAATACAGGCTGATTGTTTTCTTGTACACTTTGTTCTGTTTTCTTATTATTGTTACAAGCAGTAAATATGATTACTGACAAGCCTAAAACTAACTTTTTCATTTTCTATGTAATTTTAAATTGTTATCTTATACTGCAAATTTCAGTACATTTGTTATCCTAAATATTATGCAATTCCTTTTTAGATTTATGATATTTACTGAATTGTAAAATTGTATTGTTGATGCAATGCAAAACCCCCATTGTAATTATTACAACGGGTGTCTGTTCCTCTAATTTTATAAGGTTACTTTTGACTATTTGGAACGCTCAATACGATAATAGTACCAAGAATTGCAGGAATTGCCCATACTGCGAAATTAGCAAAGTTGGACAGTTCTGATGCGATAAGAATACCGCCAAGAATGATTGCAACTGCTGCACCTATACGACCTACTGCAAGGATAGTACCTAAAGCTGTACCACGAGTGGCATCGGGATAATAGGTAGCGATAAAGCCATTCAACAAAATTTGTGCACCTATGGAGCCGAAACCAACTACGGCTACAAGCAAGTAAGTAAGGCTCATAGACCATCCATTACCGTCGCCTGTACTAAAGCCAAGAGCCATTAGGAATAATGCAATGCCTGCCATCGCAAATGCCGCTGAAACAACTCTTTTTGCTCCGAACTTGTCTGCCAATGGGGAAGCAATTAGCGAACCTGCTACTGCTCCAGCATTCGTGACCAACAAGAACGTTAATGCTGAAGTAGCCGAATAACCTGCAATAGTTAATAACGTAGGCAACCACGTATTAAGTCCATAGATTAAAATCTGACCAGAAATAGCTGCGAGCAAAAACACAATTGTAATCAATGCCCAGCGACCTGTAAAGATTGCCAATAAAGGATTGCGTTTTTTTTCGACTTGCCGAACTTCTTTTTTAATTGGCGAAGTTGGTTCTATGGGTGTTAAGCCATATTCTGCTATAATTGTATCTGCTTCTCTAATGCGACCTTTTGATCTTAAATATACCGGACTTTCAGGGAGATAATAGAGTAATAGTGGTACAACGGTAATTAATGGCAATGCACCGATCCCTAACATTCCACGGAAACCAATTGTTTCTACTAAACCGATAGCCAACAATGCGGCGAAAATACCTCCCATAGAATAACCGGAAAACATTAAAGCGTTATTGAAATTTTTACGCCCTGCTCTTGAAAACTCTACTGTTGTAGCTACTGCTGTAGGGATTACACCACCGAGACCTAAACCAGAAATAAAGCGAAAAAGCCCGAACAGAAACGGTGTAGGAGCCAACGCCGTCGCAATCATAAAGAGAGAAAAAAATGTGACTGCTCCAATTAAAACTTTTCTACGTCCAATTAAATCTGTAAGGTAGCCAACAGTAAGTGACCCTATTGCCATTCCCACAAGAGCCAGACTATTTATAGAGCCTGTTTCAGCGGTAGTTAACCCCCATGCTTCATAAGCTAGAATAGATTTTACTATTGTTCCGTATACTACTAAATCATAGCCATCAAATACTAAGACGATAAATGCTAATGCAATAACAATGGCTGGGGATTTTTTTATTTTAGTTTTAGAGTGATTGGACAAACCTGTCTCAAGGGCACTCTCTTGAATATTTTGTTTCATTATTAATATTTGTAAGAATTAAAAAATTGTTTATCAATTTGAGTTGGATTGATATTTGCCAAACCCAGAAAAAGTAAAGTGTCTTATCGGGTTTGAATATAGTCCTCAACAGTGACAACAACAATCAGATTTCTCACTGTGGTAGTGAGTTAATCCAAAAATAATTCTATTAATAATGTTCAACATTTTGTCACTTGCGTCCTAAACGTTTAAAAAGTGGCGGTGTTTGGATATAGCAAAGTTGCTATATTTAAATTGCAAAATTATAACACACCGCCATGATAA
>NZ_JBNPWQ010000053.1:0-33266 GCF_050433745.1 Sphingobacterium sp. HSC-15S19 | reverse complement strand
CAACTTTACATTAAATTTGGGGATAGGCTCAAACTTGATAGAGGCTTTTAGATTTTGGTTAATTATCCAATGACACAGTTTGAGTTACACTCCCTAACGGTCATCATTTGAAAATCTTTATTCTTATTGCATTGATCTGCGATTAAAGTCATTTGGTCCTTATATTCTTTGAGTATCGAGCCGTAATTAATGTTCTCTATTTTCATAAATGAAGAAATCTCATCCTTCTTTTCCCGGAAATTTTTATCCAGTTTGTACTTTAATTTTGGTACAGTGCCAAATTCTTCAAGAAAACTGTCTCTCCATAAATTAAGCAATGATATTTGTTCAGCAATTGTATAATTGAATGCTGAAAGAAGGTTCATAGTCATTCCTAATGCCAGCTTCCATCTAAGGCTTTCACCTTCACGTTTAATATAGGGTAATAATTTGGTAATCGTTTCACTCTCTAAGTGGAATATAGATTCGCAATTTTCAATGTTTGAGAAACCATAACGTTCAAGTTCCCGTTCATAAGTATCAAGCATGAACTTTGAAATGCGGCGACTTTTAATTAATGGCTCCAAGATATTGTTGATACTTTTCGAGACTATTAAAAATGTACTTTCCAATTCTCCATTTAATTGAAATCGTACGCGGAGATGCGGTTCTGGATCGGCATATCTGATATAAAACCATTTTTGAATTTTATCATGTTGCTTTAGCCCTTGAACTATCCGTTGCAATTCTTCTTGAATGATCCTATCGCTTTCTCTTTCACCACAATAAATTTTGAGATATAGCCATTCGCTTCCCGGAACAAATGTTCGCTTAATATTACTTTCGGACTGAATAGGCAGGGAAGAGGAACCTCTAGTGGAATTTCCAATAATTGGAATAATCACTTCATTGGACAATACTTCGCCGTCAGAATTAACAACTGGACTACTAAATTCATCATAAATATTTTCAATTAGCCTTAGATCCTTATGATTCAATTCTTTTAAAAAGATCTGTTTCCCGATTTCGTTACCTAGATCAATTAAAACTTCATTGTCTCCATTGGCGATTAAAACTTTTGTAGGAAGCTGGTATTTTTTTATAAAATATTCGATTTTTTCATTAGCATCCCTAAGATTCAAAGTCCTAAATTCTATATTTGGGATATGCCATTCGGCACGGGAAAGAATAAGATGCTTATAGCATATTCTGGGAAAGAAATTTTTTTTTGTATTTGGATGCCAATCCCAAGAGATTTTAATGGAATTTTCTTGTTGTTGAACATCACATAAAAATCTATAAATAGTCATTCCATAATGGAAGTTATGCGCGCTGCTGAGTCTAGGAAGTATACGTTTGTTTAGATTTTTTGATCTTAAAATTACCTTTCCGTTTACTATTTTTAAATATATATCACTTAATAGTATTGTATGATCCTTATCAACGGCAGCTTGACCAATAATAGGAATTTCATATTCGTATAAACTTGGCCTTGCAAGAATGTTTCCGGCATTGGATTTAGGATAAAATACGATCTCTGCCAGAATAGTTTCATTTAATTGGTTTTGTTCTTCTCGTGCAAGCTTTAAAAGTTTGGTCTTTAGTGTCTCATCAAGATATGAAAAACGGGTGAGCAACGGTAAAGACGATGAGCCTCCACAACCTTTTAAATGAAATCTGAAATCCTTAATATCAGATTTTGTTTCTAATAGGTTTCCGAATATATATAAGCCAAGGGGTAACTTGTTTTTTTCTGAATTATTCTTCGTCCCAAATATCTCAAAGTCTTTTTCTTTCAGTTCTATTGAACGTTTACTATAATCTGGCTTTTCAGAATACTTTTCTACAATTGATTCAACAAATGCAGAATAATCGGGGAGATTGTTTGTTTGACTGCCAGTTAGTCCATTTAGCAGTGGGAGTTCTCTTTCTAAAATTGAGGCTTGGGTACCATATCCAATACCTTGTTCAAAATCTAAAGCCTCCATCAAGGGAATTTCCTGATCTCCATATCGTGAGTAAAATTTCTTTGTGAAAAGTTGTAGATCGTCAGCTTCTTTATTATGATTTAAGTGTATTAATTCGAAAATCTCGCGAATTATAATTGAAATTTCGATATTATTTAGATTGCCTTCGGTCATTTTTCTCATTGAATCCACTTGGAACAAATTTTTGGGATCTTTGTGAAATAAACTCGAAAAAGCTTCCTTGATAATATATTTCGATGAGCTGATTCCCTCTGACTCACTGTACGCTAAAATTTCCGAAAGTTCAATAATACTATTATAAAAATTTGTTCCCTTAGATATATTAAGGGCTCTATTGAAAAAATGATCTAAGCTATCAACTGTAGTAATAGGATCAGTTTCTGGTATGAGAATTTTATGCTCGATTAGCTCAAATATGAATTTTCTAGCCTGAATTTCTGTTACCCCAAACTGTCCGATAGAATTTATTATTTGTTTGATTGTTTGCCCTTTGCTCGTATTGGCAATTACTGTATTAATTAAAATGTTTGAGTTAATCCTCGACCAGTTAAATTTTCTGTCAGAAAAATGCTCTGTATATTCGATGTATGAGAAGTTGTCGCCATTATTGATGAGCGTTGAATTTGGATAAAAGATTATATTCTCAATCGTAATTTCATCGTTTAATAACTGTTTATTTATTATTTCCTGGCTCGCATAATCCAAGCGGTATTTAGAAAGAAACTTGTTATTTAAAACAAGTTTGGTATTTACATTTGAAATATTCCCGATTGAAATAGATGAAAACTTTCCAAATGGAGTAGGGCGGTTAGACATTCTACTGAGGTATTTATATATTGACGGCAATATATTCCTAGTTTCCTGTGTAAAGGGTTTATTTAATAATGTTTCTAATTGATTGAAAAGGTCTTGACTGGCTATAGCAATTGCATCAAGCAACTGTGGATCTTTGAAAAATTCAACGATAAAATCCCAAAATTCCAATTCAGTCTTGCAATTATTCACTCTATCGAAAAAGCTAATTGACAATCTTGGGTTTCTAATTATAAAGAAATCTGCAGGTTTTACAAGCCTATACATTAGTTACCTTAATATTTCTTAAAATTTTGTCTATACATTTATTGAAATCTTCGAAAGAAATCGGCTTCAATAGTTCATGTATTTCCCCATTGGGAATTTCTCCATTATAGTGGCTTATTGGTGTAGCAGAAATTATAACAAAAATTGAGGACTCTGGAAATTTTGAATAATTGAAATCATTTTTATCTCCATAAGGTATAACTAAATCAAGGAAAATTATTGTAGGAGAACAAATTCTCAGTAGACTTTGGATTTCTGATCGCTCTATAGCAGTTCCCAAAAGGATTAGATCATTCCTACGACTAATATAGTCTTGTAGCATCTCAATCGCTAATGCTTCATCTTCAATAAGTATACATGAAAAACCATTCTCCATCATGTTAAATTTTAATAAATAATCATTTATGAATAGGAAGTTGTCATTGTGACTGTACCAGTTTGTTCAGTCTCGTCAAAAATTCCTTTACCTGTACTATTTGAATAATCCGCACTTCCGATAATTTCCTTTTCGATTTTTAATAATTGTTCAATTTCTGAATTAGATAGTTCCATAATTTTTATTGTTTAGTGACTAATATTTTTCACTAAAATCTGCCTACTATCCACTCAAAAAAAATATTCTCGTCAAACTCGTGTTTGACCATTATGAACTACCTATTTTACCCTATTTCTTTGTTTTATAGGCTTTAAGGGCACTTATTCTATATTTTTCCAGTTTGTCGAGTAATTCCATTGTTTTGGATAGGTGAAAATTGAGTTTGACGAGAAAAGTTGGTTCGTGACCCTTTATGTATTATAATAATTGACAATGAAATGGAAGCGGATTAATTCATCATATAGAATCTTATATCCATGTACCTTAAGATCATAGTAACCAAGAACTAGGGTATTCGAAGTAGTATGGCAAGAATCAATAACGGTTTATATAACGGGAATATTAATGTCGATTTCTAAAATATGAGGTTGACATTTTTCTGTGTTTATAGACCTAGAAGCCAACTTTATTGATAAAGATTAATTAAAATGAGATCAGCCTTCAATAGTGGCAAATCTTATTCATGTTAAAAAAATCTTCCCGAAAAGCATTAACCCATAAAAATTAGGAAGGTTATCTTAAATCGAATACTCAATTATATCAGACTAACAAATTCTAAACCTATGCAATTTGCTAAAGAAATTATATATTCGGATTGGTCCACTAGTAAATGGTTATTTAAAATTGAAGAAGTATTTTGTCCTCTAGAATATTTGGGTCATAAAAATTGTATGACCGATCAAACTGAATTTTTGAATTCTCTTAAATCTAACAAGATCTATTTCCTTTCTAGTTTTACTGAAATTATTGGAACCACTACCAAAAAGGCAAAAACAGCATTATCACAGCTCATATTGACCAGTGATAAAATTTACTCTTTTTTAATCAACGTATCTAAGATTAAAATTATGATTGAGAACCTGCATGAAATCCGCAAATTGTATCTACAAATATTGTCAATCATAGAATCTCTATTAGATGACTGTGAGAAACTAAATGAAAAGTTACTACGAGAATTACCACTAACAAAATATGCGTCATTTATAGGGAAAGGCTTATTTAAGAAGAATGTTGAAATTGTTAAACTAAGATTTGTTAAAGCATCATTAAGTTCTGTTCTTATTCAGGTGGTAGTATCTAGTATGCTGAGCATAGTACAAAGAATAGAGATTAAAAGGGGAGAATTAAAATATGCACAAATGTTATTGTCTAAGCTATTAAATATAGAGAATCCAACAGCTGAAAGTGTAGAAGATCTTCTCATTCAATATGATTTTAATTCTCCTGAATATTTCAATTACTTAGGTAAACAATGTACAAACTCAATGCTTCAGAACACAAGTCTTCATTTTCAGATGGAATTGCTGATATCATTGGAAGATAGGTTAAATGAGCTTCCATTCTCAAGCAGCTGGCGATTTAAAATTGAAGATGAGTCAATAAGGGAACAAATTAAAGCTTTCTATAGAGAGAAAAAAGATAATATTAAACAGCGTATAGAGTTAAGAAGGGCCGAAATTTTGGATTCTAAACTTTGGGAGGAAAATGACCGGTCTCAAATAAACCTGCCGGTGCCACAGATAGGACTTTTTATACGTCTATTTATGGAGAGGGGAATTATTCCTAAAGAAGACATCGGTAAAACTTTCAGTTATTATGCGAAGCATTTCAGAACACCGAATACCAGCTTTATTTCTGCCGAAAGTTTACAGAAGAAATCATTGGATGTTGAGTTTTCTACAGCAAAAAAAATAAAAGGCCATTTAATCGGAATGGTAAACTGGCTAAATGAAAATTATAATACCTCCAATTATAATGATTTATAACTGTCTTCGCACAAATTGATTCATCAATCCCTGACTTTCCAAAAATTGTAATAATTCAAAATACCAATTGTAATTGAAATTTTCGTTTTTGCGTAAGTTCGGGAGATTAACATTCATGATATCTTCAATGGTAGTTATACCTAAGGTATGAGCACGAAATAAAAAATCACTATCGAGATCAAAAGAAGAAAGGCTAATTTTTGGCGTAGTCATAACTCTAAATTAAGAAATACCAATCACAAAAAGTCTTGTTTGTGCATACTTTATTAGTTCAGTTATAAATATAGGCAATCTCCATTTAATGCGGTTTATTCATTGTAGCAATATAACTACTTATCAAAATTTTAATAATATTCCGATTTCTTCTTTTGTTATAAAACCTGCATTGATGGTATTCTAACAGAGTTTTTTAAGAGGGGGTGAAAAGATTCTTTTCACCCCCTTTCACTGTTTCTGCCTTGCTCATTTTTCGTGCTTTGCAACCAATGGAACAATAAATCCATGAAGTTATGAGAACGAATGTGCTATCTTTTTTTTCATCAGGATCAGTTGCCGAATCCTTTGCAAAAGCTTGGGAAACGATAGGTTCAAAACTTGGCCTTAGTATTAATATCCAGCTTAATAATAGAAGACCCAATGGCGATGTATTGATCCAAGAAAGCCTAATTCCTATCTCTAAAACAACTTCCAAAAACTTATCGAACAATGTGCAGCCGGACTCATTTGTCCCCTGCTTTCACAAAACCGACTTGTAAGCAATGAGAGGTAAATAGTCCACCGCGAGGGCAGGACGATATTGTTCTTTGACGTATGGGGATGAAGCATTATCCTGATAAAAAAGGAAATTATGCGAAAGAAACAGTAGCTAACTCTAGTTGACCGTTTTTCTGAGAACGCATAGGCAGGCAATTGGCGGCCCGGTCTGTACAGACTGACGTGAGTAGTCCCGAAAAAAACACAAGCCGGCATGAATGAATCTTTTGGGCTCGTTACCCAATGCCGGTTCTAGATTGAATCCATAGACAATCTTTCCATTTTTTTAGAAATCTTAAACCTTTAGATATGACAGAAAAAACAAATACCCAAGATGAGGGTATGTCCCCTAATCATTTTTTATCCATCAAATCTTTATTGAATCATCTTGGTTTTAAACCCATCGAATCAAACGATAAAGAAAGTTTTTATTCTAATATTTTTAAAGCAGCCAAATTTATTCCAAAGGGCTTCAGGTTAGATCATGCACTAGATGCCTGGTTTGATAAGACGTTGGGCAAAGGAGGTAATATCGTTGATTTTGCTAAGCATTATTGGCCAACATTGGAAGCAAATGAGATTAATGAAAAATTGGCTTCTATTTCTGAGACTTTTAAATACCATCATTTATTTCCGATAAAAGAAAAACCGAGAAGGAAACGCAAACCCATAAAATTGCCCCACTATCAAGTTGATCGAATTAGAAAGTTAGAATTTTCAGGTGAAGTCTTCGATTTCCTGAACGAATCTAACCTTTGGGAATTTGCGGACTCCAATCTTGTCGAGGTTCATTATTATGTTATTGATCAGATGGGCAAGAGAAGAGATTTTTGCGCAGCAGGCTGGCCTAATGAAAATGGCGGATGGGAAGTATATGCAAAAAACTTTAGGTTATGTATTGGGCCTAAAGGGATGAGCATTTTTCAGGCATCGACTAGAAATATAACCATCTTCCAGGAGTTTACCGACTACCTAAAACACAGGGATCAATTGTATGCACTCTATTCTTCCATTCTAGTACTTAATTCTCCACAATTCATTTCCGCCGCAATCAGAAGAGCCAGTAAATATGACAACGTAAGATTCTATTTGAATGAAAAACGGGACGGTTATAAAGAGGCTAAAATAGAAGTACAGGGTAGCTTGCCAAATTGTATTTTTCTTCCACTATAAATCAATCTTTTTAATGACAAATTATATCGACCGAAAAAGTGTCGAAGGGTTGTCCATTGTGGATTTTCTTGGCCGATTGGGATACTTCCCTGTCAAAAAATCTGGCAGGGAATTTTTTTACCATAGTATGCTCCGGGAAACAGGAAAAAACACTCCGTCCTTAACTGTATGGGACGAAGGGGGGAAATGGATGGATCATGGTGGTGCTAATCATACAGGAATTCATGGCGGTGGCATTGTCCAACTTGCGATGGCTTATTGGCCGAACCAATCTTATTTTGAAATTTTACAAAAGATCCAATACACTTTTGACCATTTTGAAAAAGCCGAAATTCCAGTCTTTGACTCCAGTAAAGCTGCTGATCGGGAAACAGATAATATCCTCGAATTTTCACACAGCCAGCAATTGGGTAGAAATTATGTTCTTTCCAGGTACCTACAGGAACGGGGAGTAGATTCTGTAGCCAACGGACTATTATGGGAAGTTTATTACAGTAATAAATTCTATTCCGATCCTACGAAATTATTTTATGCGATAGGTTGGAAAAATGAAAAGGACAATTGGGAAATATCCAGCCCGAAAGGATTCAAAGCCAGTATCGGAAATAAAGATATTTCAATTATACGGGGCAAAGAAGATCATCTTGCGATATTTGAAGGTTTTTTTGATTTTTTAAGCTGGCTAAAATTGACAAAAAAAGAAAATCTACCAACTGTTATGGTGCTTAACTCGGTTTCTCTGGTCAAACGTGCTACCGATCGTATCAGTGAATTCAATCAGATAGATCTTTATCTGGATAATGATGAAGTAGGGAAACAATGTACCTCTACTATAAAGGTATCTTACCCTTATGCGAATGACCGGGCAAATATTTATTCGGGGTATAAGGATTACAACGAAATGTTAATGGACTCTTTGAAGTATCACTATAGCCGTAAAAATAGATAACTATTTATAGTAACAAATAATCCGATTTCTGTATATCCAATGATTTGAATGTCTATGTATCCAGCTATATCGTATTCAGTATGTACAACTATCTGGTAATATCATTAAAGAAATATCTATTCCATTATATAGTTCAATAGATGGATATTCTGGGATAGGTTAATATACATTTCCCAATATGTATATGACCATATATACACCTAGACAGATATTCTTTTATCAGGCTGATTAATTATATAAATCTATTTATATTCAGATAAACTGACCTAAGGATATAAATTAAGAACAAAAAGAAAAGATATGGAAGATGCAATTAAATCCTTTGTCCGTCTGATGAACGACAAAAGATACTTAGGACCATTTAGTTTAATCAAAAATAATCATATTCCACTTTGTAAAAATAAAGATCTGGCGCATTGCCTAAATCTACTCTATTCAGATCTGGATGGATCTGGGAATAATATAGATAAATATTATCTGGAAACTTCTATTGTTTCAAACCGTTTTAAACAGCCCATCAACTGTAAATTTTATATCAGGGATGGAATTGGAACCGGAATTAGAATTGCCAGGTTGGCAGCTTCGAGTGCCGGCAACCAACCTATACAGTATCGGAATTTTACAAATAATAGGGACTTGCCAAGTTCCGCACTTATTCCGGGCCTATTCCCAAAACCCAGATTAAAATTTGATCTACTTGATCCTCTGAAAGGCTTTCGCCGTCGATAAAATACCCCCACTGTTTCTTGTTTTGTTTTGGGCAAGTTGTGTCTTTGTACGTACAAATTTCGCTCTGCTGACCTTGTACCCACAAAAACGAACTTGCCCTGAATCTTATCACCCTTTTAGGTTGACAAGGACCAGGGAAGGAAAAATGTCGCAACTCCATTTTTCTCTTTTCTAAATCTTGCCCCCTTGTTCTAGGGGCACTTTTCCTAAATCTAATCCAAACACTATGTTAAAAAAACACGGCAGCCTATTCACGGGAATAGGTAAGCAGTAGGAGTTACGGAATGCTAAATTTCTCCAGTTAGCCTATGAGATTTTCAGGGCATTGCGGCAGTCAGTATTTAAAAGAACCGATATATGGGAAGAAACAAACCACTCAAAACTGAAACACAAAAAAATAATAGAGTCTTCCGGTTTGAACTGCGCCTGACGGAAAACGAGAAGGCACAGTTCCTAGCCCTTGAAAAATCGCTTGGTATAAATCGGTCAGAAATTGTAAGGAATAGGGTTTTAAACCGTTCATCCAGGACATTGGTCGATTCTAAAACCATACTCCAGATGCTCGATACACTGGGCTCGGAACTGGGAAGATCAGGAAATAATATCAACCAACTCGCCCGCCACATCAATACATTGAAGCTACAGGGTAAACTGGAACCCGGCGAACTATCCCGATTTCCATCTCTCATAGCTGATTATATTAAATATCAGCGACAGATTGAACAGGAATTCAGAAATCTAATGCGGTTAATCAAAGGGCAGCGATGATTGTTAAAATATTATCCTCCGCTAAAAGTTTTGGCGGTGTTCGCTATAATACAGACAAGATTCAGCAGGATAAAGGTGAACTGGTAAAAGCAGCCAATTTCGGTGCGCTTGGAGCCATGACCAGCTTGCGCCCATCTGATTATATCAACTATCTGGAACTACAGACCAGTGCGAGCAAAAAAATAAAGAACCCACAATTTCATGTTGCGATTTCATGTAAAGGCCGCAGCCATAGTAAAGAAGAATTAACAGAAATTGCGGAGAAGTGGTTAAAAGGAATGGGATATGAAAATCAACCCTATTTGCTGATATTTCACAAGGATACAAAAAATAATCATATTCATATCGTCTCAACACGTGTCGGCAGGGACGGGAAAAAAATCAGCGATAGCTATGAGAAACTTCGTTCCTATGAGGTCCTTAACCGGGTGATGGGAAACGACGAAAAAATAGAAGCTTTGAAATCCATACAAAATACCCTCCAATACAGCTTTTCCACACGGGCACAGTTTATGATGATTTTGGAAAATCAGGGCTACAGCATTACGCTTAACGCTGGAAAGTACCAGGTTTCCAAATTCGGTAAGAATGTTGGTGAAGTATCGCTGGATGTCATTGACAGTAAAATCGGGCAGTTTCAGAAAGACCTTGATAGATTATCCCAAATACGAGCAATTTTCCACCGCTATAAATTGGCACATGATCCATCCGTGAGAAATTTGTATCGGGAAAACCCGGGTGGAGAAAGAACTATTGATGTTGGTTACACTTCCGATCTGGCAGAACTGTTCAAATCAAAATTCGGCATCCAGATCCTTTTTCATGGAAAACCGGGAAAACCTCCTTATGGTTATACTGTAATTGACCATGCGTGTAGGAACATCTATAAAGGTGGCGACCTGATGCCACTTTCAGAATTTATCTCCGCAAATAATAGCGATAAAACGTTGGAACCTGCCAGGTCTGAAGATTCCGCACGATATGGGTTTAATCCGCCAGCTAATAAATCATCTAGTACTGAAAATTCAATCGTTCTCGATGACATACCGGAAAATGGCAGTTTTCCGGTACCTGATTTCCAGATCGACATTCGGGATGACGTCGATGATGAAGCCATTCATGGCAGAAACCGGAGACGTAAAAGAAAATCCCACACCAATACGCGTTAGCAAAAACATTATTGACCAAACTCTAACATTATGCTTGTACTTATTGGAAACCAGAAGGGGGGCTGCGGTAAAAGTACCCTTGTGCTTCTGCTTGCCAATTTTTTGGCAATTGAGAAACGCCAGGCCCTGACCATTCTTGATATGGATTATCAACAATCCCTATTTGCAAAATCGCAGAAAGCTAAAATTTTGGAAAATGACCCGTTTTATGAAATTATTCCCGCCGCACTTGATGACTTCCCATTAATGAAGAAGAGACTTCTAAAATCTCCAAAGGACATCATTTTAATTGATCTTCCCGGAAAAATGGATGATGATGGTCTTCTTCCGATCTTCACTTCCGCCGATCTCATTATCTGCCCATTTGCGTATGACGAATTTTCAGTCGATTCAACAGTGCTATTTTCAATGGTCGTCAAAAAACTGAACAGACGTGCAGAGGTTCTTTTTATCCCCAACAGGATTAAGACAAATGTAAAATACGAAACCAAGGAACAGGTACAGAATGTTCTGCGGAATTTTGGAACAGTCCTTTCGGAAATTTCGGACAGGATAGATTTTCAAAGAGTCTCAACAGTACATACACCCGAAACGATCCGTCCGGTATCTTATCCGGTGCTTTCCCATATCTATGACCATTTTCTTAAAAGTGACTAATGCCCATGAATATTAAAACATTAGCGGATGAACTGAGGGAAACCATTCGGAAAGATAATAATGAAGGGACAGGCAAGACAGTCCCTAAAAAGAAACCTGTCCCAAAAAACGCATTAGATCCTATCGTCGAGGAAATACGTGCCCACAGGCTGGTCGGAAAAGAAAAACTGCTGATCAGGCTCGACGATAAAACCTTATTTCTCCTCAAACAGCTCAAGGTTACCCAGGGAATTGACATGAACAAGATCATTTCCTATTCCCTTCAATACTTCCTCCAAAAACATCCCCAAATTTCAAATCATATCAAAGAAACCCTAAAAAATCTCGAACTATGAACTGGATTCAATTTACACTCTATCTCTCTACGCTTTACCTTGGATACTATGGACTGAACCTTATGTATGATTTTTATCGCAATAATAAATCGGGTAATGAACCTAAAAACGTCAGGCAAGGTGAAATCTCATTTCCTGAATTTCATTCCTCCACGAAGGTGAACCTACCGGATGAAGATATTCTGGACGACAGCTTCGAAAATGCCGGTGCGATCACAAGTGGCCCGATAGAAAGTTCTGGTGGCGTATCCATCAAGGAATTGTTCTCCCTTGCTCAAAATGACCTGATCGAATTCACAAAGGCAATTGCTTATTAATCAATAATGAACAAAAAGAAAACGATATGGACGGCAATTGCCGTCTTTTTTTTTGTCCACAACCTTGTCGCCCAGCCGGGCCTGTCCGAATTCAGGCAGGTCAGCTCCGAGATCAGGGGCTGGTATTTTAATTTTTCAGACTTCGCCCTGGTCCTTGGGGCTATCTGTGGACTGATAGGAGGGGTTCGGATCTTCTACAACTGGCAGAGCGGAAAAGATCATCATATTGATGCCCAGGTCATGGCCTGGTTTCTCTCCTGTCTTTTTCTTTCCCTACTGAGTGTATCCCTAAAAGCACTCTATGGAATCAGCTAAAACGCCAATCTTTTTTTCCATTCACTTTTTTAATTCCTATTTCTTATGAGAGTAAAAGCAAGCAAGTTACTTGTTTTGGCCGCAATCTACCTTTTTGCGGAACGTTCCTTCGCCCAAGGAGGAACAGTTGGTATTGACGCCGCCACATCGTCGTTAAATACCTATGTCGATCCCATATCGACATTGATACTGAGTATCGGTGCTGTCGTCGGGCTGATAGGGGGAATCAGGGTCTATATCAAATGGAACAGCGGTGACCAGGATATCTCGAAAGAACTGATGTCGTGGGGCGGTTCCTGTCTATTTCTCATTCTGGTCAGTGTGGTCATCAAGGCATTTTTTGGCGTATGATCCAGAAAAACTATCAATTTTATAAGGGGCTCCAAAAGCCCCTTATTTACAGGGGTTTTAAAGGGAAATTTATCTATTACGCTGTCATATCCATCATGGGCGGCATGCTTTGCGGAGGTCTTATTGGTGCATTTACCAACATGATACTTGGCTGTCTGGGCATCCTCGTATTCATGACCCTGGGAATGGTGTATACGATCAGTAAGCAGAAAAAGGGGCTATTCGACAAAACCCGTCACAACGGAATTATTATCCATCCTTCCAAAACACTGTTCAGAAATGAAAAAGCAAAGTAAGCATGCCTTTAATCTACCTTTTGCGGGCATTGATGAATTTATGGGCTTCCCGATCCTCTTTGGGGATAAGGGGGACTATTCAATTATCCTTGGTATTACCAATCCGGTCATCCAGTATGATGCCGATGAAACCAAGTATTCCGTCTATCACCATGCACTCTCCAGTGTGGTCAAACTTTTGGGGGAAGGACATATAATCCAAAAGCAGGACGTATTTATCCGTAGAAAGTATCGACCAGTTCCATCGGAAGTGTTTTTGGAACAAAAATATCAGGAACATTTTAGCGGTCGGGAATTTACCGAAATCAGAAGCTACATCACCTTTACCAAACAGGTAAAGAAAGGCACATTCTATACTTTCGATGAGAAGATGCTCCATAAGTTTATAAGGGATCTTGGTAAAGTAATTGAGGTATTGAATGCTGCGGGGCTTCATCCAAGGGTTCTTGGAAAAGCAGAAATCAATCGTCTTTTTTACAGGATACTTTCATTTGATTTTAAGGGTACGGAAACAGTATTGGATAATTATCAGTGTCAGGACAATCAGATAAATCTGGGGAAAAGATCCATCAGATGCATTAGTCTCATAGATACGGATATTGTTGAATTGCCGGATACGATCAGTGCGTATGCGATACGGAATGAAACAAACGGCTTGATGAATTTTCCTGTTGACAATTTATTTTTTCTGCACAGGGTGCCAGATTATAAGGTCATGATCTATAATCAGGTGATTGAAATTCCAGCTCAGCAGTTTACACTGAACAAACTGGAACTTAAAAGGAAGAGGCATTCCAATATGCCCGATCCGGCCAATCAGCTCTATGTTGAAGATATTGATAATTTATTGGCCGATGTGGCGAAAGACAATCAGTTGCTCGTTAATACACACTTTTCCATTTTGATCGGCTGCGATTCTGAACTGCTGGAAAGGACATCGAATTTTATTGAATCGTCCCTATTTCAGCAGGGGATTATTCCCAGCAGAAATGCTTACAACCAGTTCGAATTATTCAGGTCTTCATTACCCGGCAATGCCGTGGAACTACAGGTTTATGACTTGTTTTTGACTCCGGTAGATGCGACGCTCTGTTATTTCTTTAAGGAATCACTGCCCTGCGATGAAAAAACGGATTTTCTGATCCGGTTTACGGACCGACAGGGGATACCACTTGCATTTGATCCTGCTGACCTGAGTACAAACCGTATTTCCAACCGTTCGAAATTTGCGCTGGGGCCTAGTGGTACCGGAAAATCTTTCTTCATGAATGCGCTTCTGGAACAGTATTATAGGTATAACATGGATATTGTCATCGTCGATACCGGCGATTCCTATCAGGGGCTCTGTACTTTTCTAGGAGGAACTTACCTTACCTATACTGAGGAAAACCCGATATCCATGAATCCTTTTGCCCTGACTCAGGAAGAGTTTAACCTAGAAAAAAAGGATTTCTTAAAAACTCTGGTAGCGCTGCTCTGGAAGGGAGCCGACGGAAAACTGTCCCAGGTAGAGGATACACTTTTATCAAACGTTATATCCTCCTATTATTACGAATATTTTTACCTCGATCCCGGTCCGCAAAACCCCCATCGTCCTGACGAATTAAATTTCGACTCTTTTTATGTGTATTCCGTTGACAAGATCAAGGATATAATGGACGATGAATTCTTAAAGTTTGATCTGGATGAATACAGGTATGTATTGAAGAAATTCTTTTCCGGACAGGAATTTGGTACCGTTCTCAATAAAAGCGCTGATTCCTCTCTTTTTGAAGAGAGGTTTGTGGTGTTCGAAATCGACAATCTGAAAGAGAACAAGACCCTTTTTCCAATCGTTACGCTGGTCATTATGGATCTATTCCTACAGAAAATGAGACATCGGACATTCCAGCGTAAAGCCCTGGTGATCGAAGAAGCATGGAAGGCCATTGCAAGCCCATTAATGGCGGGTTACATTGTTTACCTGTATAAAACGGTAAGAAAATTTTATGGTGAAATCGTGGTCGTTACGCAAGAATTAGGCGATATTTTGGGCAATCCAATAGTCAAAGACAGTATTTTGGCAAATTCGGATACAATTTGTTTACTCGACCAGTCTAAATTCCAGTCCAATTATGATGAAATAGCAAAACTGCTGTCCATTACCGATGTAGAAAGACGCAAGATCTTTACCATAAACAAATTACAGAATAAAGAGGACAGGTCACGTTTTAAAGAAGTCTACATCCGAAGGGGGACAGTAGGGGAAGTGTATGGCGTGGAGGTATCCTTATTTCAGTATCTCGCGTTTACCACCGAAAAACCCGAAAAAAGTGCCGTAAAAATCTATGCGGACCATTTTGGAAATTACAAAGATGGCCTTACCGCATTCGTCAAAGATCTGGAATATTCTGGCAAAGCCCTGAACGATTTTGTTGGGGAAGTTAACAGAAAGGGAATTCAAACTTTAAATCTTATGGCCAATGATTAGAATAATTATGATTTTGCTGATCTTATTGCCAAGCTTGTCTGTAAAAGCACAGATCTATACCGATCCGGCAGTCGCAGCGGCAACGGGAGCACATGCCTCGATGATGAATAGGCAATTGGATCATGTCAACGATAACCTGACACTGATCCAGCGGGGTCAGCTTGCTGTTACCGGACAGTTACAGATCGTCAATGATCTACAGGATAAAATTTATAAAGGACTCTCCGAGGTCTCTTCTGTGGTCAGATCACTGCTGAGCATAAAAGAGATTGCTGGAATTACCGTCGATATTATTGAGGATGTCGAAAAAGCAATGGTACTTGCAAAGGGGAATCCTGTGCTTTTACTTTTTGCCGAAGCCGGTGCAAGGGAATTTAAGAACAGGGCGACAAACCTTGCAACGGAGGTAGGGGCTTTTGTGCTCAAAGATGGAAAGGAGAATCTGATGGACTCCGGTGAACGGGCAAAATTACTCAACCGGATACAAACAGAATTGACCATTCTCAGAGGCGTTGCGTATGGAATGCACCGAAATATGTATTGGGCCAAACAGCGTGGAATCCTCAATTCCTTAAATCCCTATGCTAGATTTATCAATATAGATAAACAGATCGCGGATGATGTTATCAGAAATTCTAGACTCGTAAAGAAGTAATGCAATGAAATGGAGAATTATCTTTTGTTTCTGTATTCTTTGCTTATCCAAAACTGCAAGTTGCCAGCTGAATGTACAACTTTTGCACCAGCTGGTAGGTCACAGCAAAGATGAGTATGAACGACAGAAAGAGGCCCGTGACCGCCAGGGAGTGGCTACGGCAAATGAGCAGGTAAATACTTCGGGTACCACGAAGCTCAAAAAGCGGTACCGGGAGATCCAGAACAGGTTCAGTATCCTGCATACGGCATTACAGGGACTGAGTATGGGAATCGAATCCGGACCGATCATTGAACGGATTATTGCTCATCAGGACAGAATAATAAGTATCGCATCTGACCATCCTGAATTTATTCCACTAGCCTTAAATAGCGAAAAGGAAATCGTAGATAGGTCAGTTCAATTGGGAAGATATATTGCCGGCCTGTTTTTGACAATCGGGGATCTCAACCAGATGAAAACCAGTGATCGCCGTTTGCTTTATGCGCATATACTGACTGAACTCCGACAGATCGAAGGAGCATCCAGGGCACTGACATCTACCCTTTATTACTCCACAAGGAAGAAAATACTGGATGGTCTTAATCCCTTTAAGGAATATATAAACACCGACAGGAGAATTGTGGAAAATATATTAAGAAAATTAGAAAAGAAACCATGAAGTATTATCTCATAACACTGATTATTTTCTGTTTTGATTTTTTGTATGGGCAAGGTTATGTGACAATAATTTCAGATACCAAACATCTGGCAATCGTAAATGAAAACGGTGCGGTCAGACTGGCCTCCGAATCAGCGCATAACAGTATGCTAAAGCAGATCAATCAAAATGTTGAAGACATCAATCTCAACCTGTCTTCCCTGGTAATCGTTCAGCAGGTGATCCATAGATCCCTAACGGAAGTAAACAATGCTTTGAAGTCCGGTAGATCTGTGTTACAGGTTTCTTCTCTGACCGCTGAAATTATTAAACAGTCCAATAGCCTTATCGAGATTTCAAAAGAAGAACCCTGGCTGCTTTTAGTAGCGGAAGGAACAGCTAGGCAACTAAAAGAAAGGGGAATAAATCTTGCTACGGAAGTTTCTGATTTTATTCTCAGGGAAGGCAAAAATGTCTTAATGGATTATGAAAAGCGGGATTTTCTTTTGCGGAAGATCATTATCGAATTAAAGGTGATGCGCGCGCTTCTTTTCAGTATGGAACGTTCGGTTTATTGGACAAAAATAAATGGATTACTAAAAACGGTGAATCCTTTTAAAAATTTCGTCAATAAGGACATCCAAAAAGCAAACGAGATATTAAGGAACTATGGCGCAGTAAAACATTGAATTATGTGGAGAATATTAGCTATTGTTATTTTTCTGCTTGGATCTAAACCTGTCATTGGCCAGCGGATCAAGCGTCAGACCGATAAACATATTGTCAATCAGCAGGAGCGCATGGTGCATAAACAGTGGGACCGAAAGAAATTTACCCCGACTTCTGGATTTCTCGGACTGAATTATCAGTATTGGCTCACCTGGGGCCTTCATCCAAGTTATCCCAAGCTGGACAGGCGCCCCCTTTCAGGCTCAGGGCCCCAGACCATGCGAATGGGTCTGGTGATGGCTATGCAGCAGACCAATGATTCCTATAAAATGCAGTCCGATACTATCCGAAATACTGCTATCAAGGAACTTACCAATTATTCAGGGGCTGTGAGTGCCGCAGATCCACTTTGGATGCTATACTATAAACATGAGTTCGCCCCCCTAGAAAAGGATGAATCCCTAATCCTTCAGGGGATCAGTTCAGAGGTAAAAGAATATCTGATAAATAAAGGTACTTATGAATGGTATACCAGTGAAAGATCGGGCCTCATAGAACGTCTGGAAATCCTGAAAACAGCAGATCTTGAAAGGGGCAGCAGGATCTTGGGCTATCATCGCCTATTGTCGGAATATAGGGTTCTTGAATCGGGGTGGGAATCCAAGAAAAGCAACGCCCTGAAATTTCTATCACTATCAAGTGACCTGTCTTCCATTAAGGAGATAGATCCGGTCATGCCGCTCCCACATACTGGAAAATCTGATATTGAAATTGCGGACAAAATCCTAAATAAGAGCAGATGATAAATTAATTTTTTATGACATATACATTTTTTTTACAGGCATCTCCAGTGGGGGTGCCTGATTCATTTAAGGATACTTTCACTTTCCTACAGGGAAATGGGGTATACGAGGAAGGGGTAATGCACTTCCTGAAAGGGATGAAAGATACGATATGGACCCATTACGATACTTTTATTACGGATGCACAGGCGCTAGCGGCAATTTTTATGCTCATATTTTTTGCCATTAAGAGCTATGAAATGATGTCCGGCGATAAAAAAATGGAGATTATGCCCTTGCTCAGGCCATTTGGACTGGTCATGGTCATTATCTGGTGGGGAGCTTTCACAAGGGTGATCGCTTATCCTACGGATATTGTAGCTGCCAAAACGGAAAGCCTTTTTGATAGCGGACAGACCGAAGTCAATAGCCTTCGGCTCCAACGCGCAAAACTCATGTATGACATAGCCAATTCCCTGACCCAGATCCAGGCGGAAACCGAAGTCGCAAAAAACGAGGCGGATACATGGTACGGAAAGGCTTGGGATGCGGTCACCTCAACCGTGAAAGATGGATTTACTTCCGTATGGAACAATGTCGTGGAGCTAAGAAACAGGATGCAGATCAATTTGCAGCTATGGATGACCTATACACTGGAAACTTTGGCAGTCTGGGTACTTCGGATCTGTGTTTATATCATATTCATGATCCAGATACTCTATTCGACCATTCTGATCATTTTAGGCCCATTCTCCGTTGCGGTAAGTATTCTTCCCGCTTTCAGGGATTCCTTCGGAACCTGGATCGCACGGTTCGTGTCGGTCAATCTCTACTCTGGGATTGCCTATCTGGTGATGCATATAACCAGTCTTTTTCAGCAGTATGCTCTAGAAGCTGAGATCACCCGTTATCAGGAATTATTATCGACTTCTGGCGATAGGCTCGAAAAACTTGGCTGGCTTGCCGGAAATGGAATAATGTCATTTGGGATCGTCATCGTAACCTTCCTGATCGGTGGGCTGACAATGCTCACGGTGCCAAGTATAAGTACATGGATCGTATCCACTTCTGGAATCACTTCAGCCGCGGGTACAATGGGCCGTGGGGCATCCGGTATGGCAAGAACAGCTAGAAGGGTGATCGCAAAATTCTAAACTTAAATAAAGAACATGATTATCAAAAATATAGAATCAAAGATTCGTCTGGCAACCCTTATTGCCGTCGGGAGTTTAATAACGGCCTTTCTGTTGGTGTCCATAGTTTCTTTCTTTGCCTTTAAACAGGTGGAAAGTGCAAGAAAGTCAGTATATGTACTGGATATAAATAATGTGCCATTGGCCGCGCAGCAGACCAGTGTTGAAATGAACCGTTCAGCCGAGTACCGAACGCATATAAATTTATTCCATAGTCTTTTTTTTACTCTGACACCGGACGAGAAGTTTATAGAATACCAGATGAAGCGAGCGATGTATCTGATTGATGAATCAGGTGCTTTACAATACAATAACCTCCGTGAGAAAGGATTTTTTAATTCCATCTTGTCTTCCAGTGCGGTACTTACGATCCAGACGGATTCAATCCACCTTGAAGGAAACTATTTTCGCTTTTATGGTAAACAGACCATAGACCGACGGAGCTCAACCGTCGTTCGTAGTCTCATTACAGAAGGATATTTAAGGGACCTTAAAATCAGGACAGACAACAACGCGCATGCAGTTCTGATAACGAGATGGAAAACATTGGAAAATAAAGACCTCAGTTATGTTCAAAAAAATAACCTCTAATAAATCCGAAAGCAGTGTCTGGAAAGAGATCGGCAATGAATTTTCCAGGTATACTGTCCATCTTAGAAAATGTGTAAGGTCAAAATTGAGTACATATCCCAAACAGGTTTTCATGTTCATGGTGTTATGTATCCTGATTTCAATCTGCTGTTTTTTTATGCTGCCAAGGCAAAAGGAAGCAAAAATGGTGAAGAATCCGAAACTCTCTGCACCTATTGCGGATGGAATGGGAAATATATTTGGTTCAATCTCCGATCTAAAAGAAGTACTTGAACTTCAGGCTGTCCTAGAAGGGCTTTCAAAAAAAGATAACCTGGATAAACAGGATAGTATGATCCTTATCCAGATAAAGGATAGGCTTTTGTCGCTGGAAAACCATAATGCGAAGGATTCGATATCCAAAGATTGATCCAGCATTTTTTCCCTAAACCTGCTTAGTATTTCTCAATTCTAAATCAAATTATATTATGAAATTAGACCTAAAAAGGCCCAAATATATCATACCGATTATCGTCCTGCCTTTTATCTGTATTTTCTTTTACGTTTACCAATCCGCATTTTCAAAAGAGCGTGCTGTAAAAGATAATGGGCCCCAGCTAAAAGAACAGATTTCGGAAGTCTCCCCAGAGGTGAAAAATAAAGCTTTAACCGATAAGCTTAACGCTTACCGGGAAATGTACCGTCGAGGGGACGGCTATACCGCGGTGAATCAATTGCAGGAAGACAAAGTAGATGGATTCCGTTTTGATGAAATGTACAATGATAAAGAAAAACGCAAGTTAGATTCCATAAGGGATAAGCTTAAACAGGAATCACTAATTTCAGTTAATGCTCCAAGGGCTGTGCATGGAAATGAAGACCTGGACCGTGTCCTGAGTTCCCTTGTTCCTAAATCCAATCCAGAATCTAGAAAAGAACCAAAAAGGACAGAAGAAGATCCGATGCTTCTATTCCGCCGGCAGATGGAATTTGCCGATAGTCTGGCAAAGGCAAATGATCCGGAAGAAAGGGCAGCGAGAGAGGAGAGGCAGCGGATCGAAATGGCGAAAAAAGAAGAAGCGGATCTACCATTGCTTAATGTCAGAAAGGCCGACGATACCGAATCCGTTTTCAATACGGTTAGAGACAATCCGAACGATTCTTTTATTCAGGCCATAATTGACGAGAATATGACCGGATATGTGGATTCCAGGTTGCGGATCAGGCTCATGGATAATTTATTGGTGGGAAGCAATCTGATTCAAAAAGGCACCTATTTATACGCAAAGATTAGTGGATTTACCGGCCAGCGTGTCCTTTTGAGCATTACTTCAATTATGCAGGGAGGTAAGATCCTGCCCGTAAAACTTGATCTGTATGATAATGATGGTCTTCAGGGCCTTTATGTGCCCGCATCCGCTTTCAGGGAGTTCAGCAAAGAGCTTGGCGCAAATTCTTCTCAGGGAATTTCAATACAGGGGGGAGAAAACCAGAACCAGATCATTATGGGCGTGATCCAAAGGATGTTTCAGTCGACTACTACAGCAGTTTCCAGGTATATCCGGAAAAACAGGGCGAAAATCAAATATAATACGCTGGTCTATCTGATAGACCCACAAGCACTTCGTGAAAATCAAAAACAATACAAATAATCATTCATCATTTTCAATTATGAGAAATCTATTTCTGTTTTTATCGGCGATATTTTTGCTCGCCGCAACCCCGACAATGGCACAGTCAGGTGGAGACCATTTACTTAGCGACCTTAAATCTATCAGGATTTCCAAGGGAAACACAGTTCACATCCTTTCACCGGAACCGATCAAATATGTGGATATCTCTTCCAAAAGAGTAGTGGCAGATTTGCCTATAGATAATTTGCTCCGGCTTAAAATTGTTTCAGACAGCATGAATCTAGATGATTCGGGGACAGAACTCGGCAGCATTACAGTGGTCGGAGAAAATTTCATGACACAGTTCCGGGCCTTGAAAACTGGTCAGGATATTGAAGCACAGTCGCCGGTTCTTTATGAAATAAATCCTTTATCTACGGTTCCGCTGGAGCCTTCGGAAAATAACCTGAGCAGGAGCCAGATGAGGTCCTTATCCTATACTCTTTTAACCCAATCCGGTAACCGCCCAAAGAGGAAGGAAGAGAAGTTTGGAATAGGGATCTATCTGAACGGTATCAGAACGATCGGTGATTTCATTTTTCTGGATCTTTCATTTGTCAATAATACGAACCTTTCATTTAGGCCAGATCAGCTACGTTTTTTTGTGGAAGATAAAAGAATCACCAAGGCAACAAATGTCCAGTCGGTTGAGATAGAACCCATCTGGCAATTTCAGCCATTCGACCTCCTAAAGAAAAAGAACCGGAATATTTATGTTCTTAAAAAAGTAACATTTCCGGGCAATAAAATATTGCGGGTAAGTCTCACTGAAAAACAGTTGTCAGGCAGGGCAATTGACCTGAAAATCAAATACCAGGATATCCTGAATGCCGATTCTCTATAATCAATAAAAAAATGGAAGAAACAAAAGAACAACAGGGCCTTTATAGATTCTTCCAGTTCGCCATTTATCTTTCCATTTTTCTGGAGTTCTATCTCTTTCTTTATGTTGAGAAATCCCTTGAATATGGGATTCTAAACAAAACAAATTTACTTTTTGCAACCAAGCTGGCAAGGATGCCTTTTTATTCGGGACTGCTGGCCAGTAAGCTATTTACTGTTTTTTTGGTCATACTGGTTTCTATCGGTACCCTGAGTAAAAAGAAGAAAGATCTAAATCCCAAGAACCATATTGTTTATCCCCTCACGCTTGGATTCTTAATAATTGGGCTCGCTGTATGGCTGCACGGTCAAAAAGGGAAACCGGTTCTATACGGGCTGAATTATTATGATCTTGGTTATGTATTCAGCTCTTTTCTGGGGATTGTCCTGATCCATGTTGCATTAGACAACATTTCAAAGATTATCAGCTCTAGATTAGGGAAAGATAAATGGAATATCGAGGAAGAATCCTTTATGCAGCCCACCCAGGCGAAAATCACGCCATATTCTGTCAATATCCCTATGTTGTTTTATTATAAGGGAAAGGTTAATCAAGGCTATATTCCACTGGAAAACTTATTTAGGGGCTGTTTGGTCTGCGGAGTTCCGGGAAGCGGTAAAAGTTTTGGGGTCATTATGCCAATTCTGCGTCAAATGATAGCAAATTCATTTACCATGTGCATTTATGATCTAAAGTATCCTGATCTTGGGAAGATTGCTTACTATCATTACCTGCTGGCGAAACAGGATGGAAAAATGCCGGATTATGAATTCCATGTCATTAACCTAAATGATCCATCTAGAAGCCGCCGGGCAAATCCATTTAAACCGGAATATTTGCAGACCCTCGCAGATGCAAATGAAACTGCCGAAGCATTGGTAGAGGCCCTTAAAAAGGGTGATAAAAGTGGAGGAAGCGACCAGTTTTTTACCCAATCTGCCGTGAACTTCTTAACCGCCTGTATCTACTTCTTTTGTAAGTATGAAAATGGATGCTATTCAACCTTGCCACATGTTCTGGCATTTTTGAACATGTCCTACGAAGATGTTTTTGACACACTCTTTAGCAACGAAGAACTTAATTCGCTCTTGTCTCCTTTTATGACAGCTTATAAGGCGCGTGCTTTTGAGCAGCTGGAGGGACAGGTAGGAACGCTAAAAATCTTTATCAGCAGGCTAGCGACAAAAGAAACGTTCTGGGTTTTTGGAGGAGATGACTTTGAACTACAGGTCAGTAATCCCAAACATCCCGGAATACTGATCTTGGCTAATGATCCCGCTACCCAGAGCATCAATTCCGCATGTTTATCGGTTGTCGTGAACCGTGTTACAAAATTGGTGAATTCCAAAGGAAACCTTCCTGTTGGAATAGTCGTTGATGAAGCTCCAAGTTTATATTTATACCGTATAGAACAGGTCCTTAGTCAGGCTCGAAGTAATCTTGTGGCGACAGTCCTGGGTATCCAGAGCTTACAACAATTTCAGCAGCAGTATGGCAAAGAAACTTCCGCAACGATTACTTCGGTAGTGGGAAATGTTCTATCAGGAAGCGTGCAGAACAAAGATACGCTTGAGTGGTTGGAAAGGATCTTTGGAAAAGTAAAACAGCAGAGCGAAAGCCTTAGTATCGACAGGAATAAAACTTCTATATCCCTGTCAGAAAAACTCGAACCCCTTATCCCCGCCGGTAAAATCGCAGCACTGCCTGCTGGTCAGATGGTAGGACTTGTCGCTTCTGATGCCGTAGAGAAATTCACCGGAAAATTTAGGACCTCAGCCGTTAACTGCCGAATAAATATTGATGTTGGAGCGATAAAACAGGAAGAGCAGCATTATAGAGAATTACCCATATTCTATGATTTTGGAGAGAAAAAAGAACAGATACTGCTGGCAAATTTCAAAAAGATCAAAGAGGAAGTTAATTCAGTTGTTGAAGCAGTTACCGGATTTCGGTATACCGAGCCTACCGAAAAAGAATCCTTAGCGGATAAGTACAAAAATTCATCGGAATAATTTTCAGAACACTGATTTAATTTCATTATGTATAATATTCGTTGCCCTGTTTATTGTAGTCCAATAATCTGGGTATTTCTATTGCTTTTTATTTCCTTAAATACCGTTGGGCAATCCCTAGATTTTAGTCTCCCGCTTGAAAAAATGCGGGTTACGTCGCCTTACGGTTTTAGGGTACATCCGATAAAATTTAAACCTATTCATCATAACGGTGTAGATCTTGCCGCCAGAGATTCACCCATCTTTAATATAATTTCAGGAAAAGTGGTGAATGCCGCGGAAAGTCCTACGCTGGGTAAATTTCTGGTAATAGAATCAGGTGATGAAATCCAGGTTATATACGGACATCTATCTCGACTATTGGTCCAAAAAGGCGAATGTTTACCGCCCGGTCATCTACTTGGTGTAAGCGGTAGAACAGGTCTGGCGACCGGAGAGCATCTCCATCTCTCAGTCAAAATCCGGGGTCAATTTATTGACCCCATTCTTTTTCTTAAAAAACTCAATGAACTCAGCTTAAATCCTTTAAACGAGCAAAAAAATGAATAAATCTTTTGAAAGCCTTAATGAGAAACTTAGAATTCTGAAAGAAGGCGAAGAAATTGGGCTAACGCCCGAAGAGGCAGTCATATACGGAATATCTTATGGTGACGAATTTCCTTTTGACGAGGAAAATAACGAGGAAGGGGAGGAGGATGAACAATAAGGTAAAATCGCTACACGAGCAGGTTGCCGCGGCCCTCATAGAAAAATTGGAAAAAGGAACAGCTCCTTGGCAGAAACCTTGGAATTCCGTCTCAACCGATTTCAGTCTTCCTTATAACGCAATTACCGGAAATAGATATAAAGGAATCAATATCTTTTCATTGCTGAATTCAGGCAGGGAAGACCCCCGATGGCTGACTTTCAAGCAAGCGGATTCCAAAGGCTGGCAAATAAATAAGGGTGAAAAGGGTACGCTTGTTCAATTTGTCAAAACCCATGATCTTATCCCGAAATTAGATGAAAACGGGAAAAAAGTCCTTGATGAAAATGGCAAAAGCATAAAAGTACGGACGCCTTTGGAACGTGCCATTGTCACAGCGGCTTGGGTCTTTAACGCTGAGCAGGTCAGTGGAATTCCTAAATTAGAATTAAAACCCCAATTGAAATCTGATTGGGACCCAATAGTCCGTGCGGAAGATCTGGTTCTCCTTTCCGGTGCGGTGGTCAATCACAGAAAAGGAGATGAGGCGTATTATAGCCTCCGTTCTGACAGTATAACGATGCCGTTAAAAGAACAGTTTGCCACTCCAGACCGCTATTATGCTTCCCTTCTTCATGAGCTTGGGCATTGGACTGGCCATCAGGATAGGCTCAACAGGTCCCTGTTTAATAGGTTTGGAAGTGAAGGGTATGCACGGGAAGAATTAAGGGCTGAGATTGCCTCTATGCTGATCGGTGATGAGTTTAAGATCGGTCATGATCCTGGCCAGCATGCTGCTTATGTAAAAGGGTGGATCGAAATGTTAAAAAATAATCCTTATGAAATCCATGCGGCGGCAACGGACGCGGAAAGGATATTTTCTTATCTGCTGGATTTTGAGCGTAAACGTGAACTTAACCAGCAAACCACTAATAAAAGCTCGCAAAAAAATGAATCCAAACTCTTTATTGGCGATATCATTACGTACAAGGATTCGGTTTATAAAGTAACCAGTCAACTGAAAAGAGGAAGGCTTCAGATGGAAGTAGAGGACTCCGGAAAGAAATTTGTACTCTCAAAAAACGACAGACTCTACCAATCGTTGCTAGATGTCAAAAACGGCAATGATATAAAAACTCCAGCAATTTCTAATAGTAACGAAGAAGTCCAAAAGGCTTCTTATGGTTTAAAACGTTAATCCTATAACTCGATAATAATATGAATCAATTTAAAGACAACGAACTTCCCCTTGGTGAACTTGAAAAATTGGGCCTCTACATTCAGGGACGGATACTTCTCTCCAGGGACAACATCAATGCACTTCTTACAGGTAGAAGAACTGAAATGACAAATTTTAAAGACCTTAAATTTGATGGGCTTTCTATTCCCGAACTCGATGCGAAACTATCTTTAAAGAAAAATGACGACGGAAGTGTGAGCCTGAATGTGCATCCAATATATAAGGTGGCTAAAGCACATGAGCTTCTGGATGAAAATGAAAGCCAGAAACTTCAAAATGGTGAGATTGACAATATTGCCAAAGAGCAAGAAGTACAAAAGGGTAAGGTCAGGAAAATAATCATCGAATATGATGAACAGACCAAAGAATTTATTTCCTATGATCCTGAAAAAGTAAATGTTCCATTAGCTGTAAACTCAGAGACGCTTACCGAAGAGCAAAAGAAAAAATTTAAAAATGGTCAGATTGTGAAATTATCCGATGGTACCAGGTTTCAGCATACGGCGCTTAACCCCCAGGGATTAAAATCGGATAATAAAAGACTAGCACTTTCGGTCCTGTTTGATGCAGGCATCTCTTACCTTGTATATAGAGGGATTCAGGCCCTGAAAAACCGTGCTGCCAAATTCCAATCCGAAGGTTATACTAATGGGTATAATCAGGCCATTGCAGATATGAAACAAAAAGGAAATGTAGTCGATTCTAATGTCACCATCCAGCAATTAATAAATAAACATATCCCAAATCAAGAATCTAGAGGATATGGACGCTCATCGTCCCGTTAATGAATGTAGATAAGTTGGATCAGGATGTGATCCGATTCTTTGAACCCTTTTTTGAAAGATCTCCTGCCGGTTTTGAGTTCAGCTATAGATATCTTTCAGATCAGCAAAAGGAAGTTTGGACTAACAACGTGTGTGTTAAAGAGGTAGCTAGTGGTATATGGAAAGCTTATAATCATTTTCCATCTTCGGTAACTGATTTATTTATAGCTCCAGCTTGTCTAGATATTTTATGTTTTACACATTTTTTTCCACAATATGTTGATAACTCGTTGTCTGTTGCCTTTGCTTCGATGGGTTATCTCCCATGCAAAGTAAATTTTAGGGAACTCATTTGTGAGTTCCCTAATGCGAAAATCCATCTGATAGCTGAAAATAGCTTGATTGGGAAAATCTTTGACTGCAAGATTGCTCTTTGGAACCGTAGTATTGACTCAAAATTTTGGATCAATGGTGATTTAATAGAAATAGAATTTGGCTCGCAAAGTCTTGTATTACCGATTGAGAGGTTTTCCCTAAACTACTTTGAGGTGATTTCTGGTAAACGGTTCGCCATCCGAACTCATAAACCGGTTAAGGGATTCTTGAATTTCCCTCATTTATTTACTGCTTTATAGTCTTCAGTGCCAATAAGGCTGATTGTTATCCGTCTAGAACTTGTGGATTTAACCACATTTAGAATTATATTTTATGAATATTGAACTTAAAAATATAAAACACTCTCCTTCATTAAGCGAAGAGACAGAGGCGTTCACAGCTTCTTTATATATAAATGGTAAACATGTTGGTTATGCCAAAAATGCAGGACATGGTGGTTCAACTGACTATTATCATAAAGATGCTAAAGGAAAAGAACTTATAAAGCAGGCCGAAGACCACGCAAAATCTTTTAAAAAACCAGATGATCCTTTTATTAATATGGCTTTAGAAGAGAAATTAAATGATCTACTTTATGATCATTTACAGAAAAAGGAACTCGAAAAATTCAATAAGAAACTTGCTAAAATAACCGACAATGGAATTGCCTATGGTATTCCAAATGATTCGTATTCTTATTTTACTTTCAATCACTCGATGGAAAAATTCCTAAATAATATTAAAGGGATCGAACATATCAAGAATTTGATAAGGGATAAAATTATTCCAAAGCTAGGGTCCGATAAAATTATTTTAAATACAAATATTCCTGAAACACTCCTTTTGGAATCTGGTCTCAAAAAAGGCCAGTATGCCCAACCTAAAAGCAATATTGTAACTCAAGCCAATTTGGATTCACAGAATGAGCAAATTAAAAGAAGGAGGTAGTATGTTAAAATAGGGAGAACCCTAACCTGTTTTCTAATCAGAAAATCCGCTTTTTTATTCTGTAGTCCCACCTATGTTCGAATTAGGTGTAGAATTTGATACCATTCAGAAATTCAATGATCAATTAATTCATAACATTTTGATCGTCTGGATATTGTGCTGAGAGATTAGGAAATCGTCTTAGAATCGAATTGCATCTATACCTGAAATATCCGATTAATTGTCTATTCTAAGCCATACGTTTCGGCCTGATAAGCTATTTTTCTCGAAGCTATAATCATTAGATGATAACCTTGCTCGGAAGAAGAAAATTATCTCAGTTCTAATATGGTTTTTATCAAAATTTTGGTAATCAAAGCGGTCTAGAACTTTAACTTTTATAGATTATAATTTCAATAAAATTTAAAACGTTTTACTTAATTTTAGATCAATTTAAACCGAAATATTAAGTAACTTAAAAAATTGCATCAATTCATAGTATGAATCTTAGACAAATTTTAAATAATTCTAAAATTGGATTGTTAGAAAAAATCAATTTTATAAAAACTCAAATAGATCCAGGTAGCTATAATAAGATATTTGAGAGTAATAGAATTTTAAGACATTCATTAAATAGGAATTTATTTCCCAAAAATCTTGAAAACATTAAAGTTAACGATCCATTGTATTTTACAAATGATTTTGTCTCTGAATTTCAGTGGGTTGCTAACAAGATATTATTAAATGTTTCGGATATTAATCAATTTGTTGTTTTAAAAGAAGAGTTTGAGATTTCAATTTTAAAAGGTGATTTTCCTACTGCTAAATCCCTTATTTCACAAATTGTTTCGAATTATGGATTTAGTATATGGTCAATTGAATCAGAACTGCATATCTCCGAGGAAGAAATTGGTTCAAGTGAAAACTGGTTAAAATTGTCCAATTATTTAAATATTATAGGGAATAATTTTTATGAATTCTGTATAAATGCGAGTAGTAAAAAAATTGAAAACTCTGTATCTTTTGAAAGTTATGTCAATCAAATACAGAATGATATAAATACTATAAATGCAAATGAGCTAATAAAAGATTTTTTTGTATTCAGCAATTTCGTATTTGCTAATTATAATTATTATTATTCTGATTTACGAAGCGCTATTTATATCTGTAACTTATTTTCTATAATAGATCAATATAATAATATTATAAATGTTATTACTGTAAACCTAAACAATAAAAATTGTGAATATAGAGCCTTATTTAAATCATTTGTTTCCAAATTAATTAAAGCGGGGAATTCAGATATAAGAGTTATCAATATTTATAATCATCTGTGGGATGAAAAATATATTGAAAATAAGAATTGGACTCTAATAAATGAGATATTAGAAATCTATTACAAAGGAGATTTTAAATCATCCCTGAAACTTAGTAAAATATTTATAATAGAATATCCTTTGGAATTCGAGGTCTATGAGATTTATATAAAGTCAATAATAAATTTAAAACAAGAATTTGAGCCTTTAGGACTAAGATCTATTGATTTAGTGTTAATGGAATTATATCAATATTTATTATTTAAAAAAAACAATGAAAAATGTGGTAGAAAATTAATTAAATATGCCCTCAAGTATTCGAATGGCAATCTAGGAATGCAAATAATGGATTTTCTTTCTAATATAGATAACAACAAAAATCAATCAATTAGATATTCTTTTTATTCTAATTCTTATAAAGTTGCTTTAGAAGGATTTAACTCTGCTATAGGTGATTTATTCGGGAATAATAACTATTTTGAATATAAAAAAATTTTGTATGGGCTTAAGGATGTGGAATATTCGAAGTTTGTTTCAACAGATAATTTACTGAAACTTGTTGCAGAAGTTGCTTATTATTACTATAGCAATAATTATTCTAGTGTAATAAGTCTTGTAACAGAAAATTTTTCAGTTATAATCTCCAGTAATTACTACAAAGAGCGTTTTTTGTTTTTTTTATTCGATTCTTATATAAAAGATAACAAAATTGAAGAAGCTCTCGATCTATTTGGATATATGATGTTTGATGAAGACACCTTTTACATCAAGACAAATTTCCAAGAACTATTTGAGCTAGCAATAGAGAATGATGATAAATTTAAATTCATTAGTAGTATAAATACTTTGATTCTATCATCTTTGTATTATTTTGAATATAATTTATATGAATTTCTAGATGAGTTTTTATGCTCAAGAAATTATGATTTAGAAGATGTATTACATCTCGAAAATTTAGATCCAAGTATTAATGTATATTTATTAAATAAGATATGCACGATAGATACCATCAAGTATTACTTTAATCGAATTAATGATACCGAGGAATTTAGATTGAAAGTTTTGTTTCGTCTAATAACTATAGATAAAAAGAATAAGAAAATTTATAGTGATGAAATCGATGAGATAAATAAAAAGATTTCTGTAAGAAATGTGATTAAAGAAGTTAATAATGGAAGATTATTCGTAGATATAGATAGACTCAAAGAACAATTAGTTGAGAAATATAATGATGATTTTAACCGTCTTTTAAGAATAGCCACAGAAAAGAAAAGCAATAAGTTGGTAAGTTTCAATGCTTCAAAAGCCAGAAACTGGGAAACGTCATTGAAAGAGCAGGTGCAAGATGATTTTAATAATTATAATGATGCTGATTTTGTGGCTTTTAAAAATATATATTATGAAGTTCGCGAGCAATTTTTATTTAGCAAAGAATATGGATTAGACAGTAGTTTGAGTACAAAAATTCGACATGGCGCATTGGAAAACCAAATTAGAAGTGTATTTGAGAAATTAAATTTGGTAACAACAAAGCTATCTGGCGAGTATATTGACTCTGAATACTGGAATTCACAAAAAGTTGAACCAGATTGCTTGGAAACTATACAGATTCAAATAAAAGTTTTTAGCAAACAAATAGATGATCTCACTGGGAATTTAAAAAACCATGCGATACAAATTACTCATGAAAGATTGAATAATCCAATTGCTGTATTTAACTATTCTACAAATGATGAGATCCTTTACAATTTTTATAAACAACATATCGATTATTTAAAAAATACAGACGATATTGTTGAAATTTTATTAAATGATTTAGCATACTATACGAATTTGAAATTGTGTATTGGTATTTACGAATATTTAGAAAATGAGGTCTATCAACTAATTAGTGATCTGGTCGAGAACTTTAGAAATAGCCTTCCTAAATCATTGCCTAGAAATATCATGCTTTATGAAAATTTAAATACGTCTTTGACAAATTTGCAATTGTGTCTTGAAGATGTTTCTGAGTGGTTTATATTAGAAACATCTTCAACCTCCAAATTATTAATGCTTGAAGATATAATAAATGCCAGTGTTGAAATTACAAAGCAATTAAATATAAGTATTACTGTTGATTATGAGGTGGATATGAAGTTTAAGAGCGTTTCTGGTTATAGTAGTTTGATCTATGTGTTTAATATTCTATTTACCAACGCAATTATTCACTCTCAATCCGATAATAAGATAAAGTTAACAGTTAAGAGTGAATTGATTGATGGTCAATATATTAAAATTGATGTTATTAATACTCACAATATTAAAGATCTTCAAAAAACAAAAGATAATTTGAAAATTATAAAGGATAATTGGAATGATTTAAAGAAAATAGAACGCTCTAATATTGAGGGGGAGAGTGGGTTCCATAAAATTAAACGAATAATGATATATGAAGCAAAATGCATAACAGAAAAGTTCGATTATGAAGTAAATAGTGAAAATATCACAATCTCACTTTTTTTAGTTTATAAAAAACCAGATAATCATGAAAATATTAATTATTGAAGATGATAGAATTAAGATCGATAAGTTAACATCCTTATTGTATAAATGCGATTTTGACTTAAGAGAGTCATTTCAATCAGGATTGGAAGCATTAAGATCGAACAACTATGATGTGTTAATTTTAGATATGACCATACCGCTTTGGGAGAAAGAGAATAATGATATTAATCAAAATTATGAACAATTTGGTGGAGAGAAGATATTACGCGAAATGAAGAGAAAAGCTATTATTGTTCCAGTAATCTTGTTTACTATGTTTGACAAATTTCCTATAGGTAATGATGTATTGACTTTCGAACAGATTTCTGCAAAATATAAACAGAATTTTGATTTTTATGTTGACGGGGTATATTATGATTCAAGAAACGATGATTGGAAGAGTAATTTGTTAACTCTAATAGAAAGTATAAAATAAATGAATCCTAATATTTCGATTTTGATCGTAGATGATGATATGAATAAAATTCAAAATATTATCACTACAATAAAAGCCCAGATTAAAGATGTGCCATTAAGAATAAATCAAGCCATTAGCATATCGGAAGCCAAACTGTAATCTCCCCTAAAAATAGCTACGATTATTAATGTAGTTTTATAAATTAGGGACAATGAAAAAAAGCAAATTCAGCGAGTCACAGATCATCA
>NZ_JBNPWQ010000052.1:0-33500 GCF_050433745.1 Sphingobacterium sp. HSC-15S19 | reverse complement strand
TTACCTTACCTTACCTTACCTTACCTTACCTTACCTTACCTTACCTTACCTTACCTTACCTTACCTTACCTTACCTTACCTTACCTTACCTTACCAGTTTAGCCTAGACAATCAATCGTTCCTGTCAATCGCTATTTGAACATAGCATAGGGTCGCTAACAAAAAAGCCAGCACCTGTGACAGGTGCTGGCTCAATATGCGATATAAAGCAAATTATTCAGCTATAACAGCGAATTCAGCTGCCGACGCATAATCGTCACCACGTTGGGAATTAAGTCCAGTAAAACGGATATAACGTCCTTTCACAGGCTTTTCGAATCGAACAGTTTTTAATTTTTTATTCCGTTCAAAAGATCCGGACATCACATCTTCCCAGTTCTTCCCATCTTTACTCACCTGAATCTTATAATCCTTGATATCACCATTCGGTCCATCCTGTCTTGGCAGAAAAGTGAAGCCCTTAATTGTTTTGCTACTTCCAGCATCAAAATCAACCCAATGTGGGTACTGTGCTACGGTAACCGAATACATCGTATGCCAAATCGAGGAAGGATTCCCATCCAGTAGGTTCTTAGCATCTCCTTCGCCAGTCTCTTGGCTTGAAGCAAACACCACTTCCATTGGAATAGTTTCGATTTTTGAGTATTGCTGTGTTACCTTTAATTTCTCATTATGCTGATACCAAGCAGTCACGGTACCACCAGTACGTAAATCAAAAGGCGCATTGTAGACACTTGCTTTCGCATTATTCAAACTGTATACAACAGGTTCATTCTTATTACCTGATAAAATAGAAACTTCACCGTTAGAACTTCTTGCCAAAGAAATTGGCGCATCACCGGCAGTCGCTACCTGAGCCTTTGCCATCATATCATTGTGCTGAATCGGACGGATAATAAAACCCATAGACGTTGGCACCGCTTTCACACGGTCTTTTTCCAACGGCGGACCTTGTCCACAGCTGTTACCGCCCAATCCTGTTACCGCAGCATCTAGATGTAGATGTACACCCGAACTTTTTGGCAATTGATAAGGGTGCGGCGCAAATGTCAGTTCGAGCTCACTATATTCCAAAGCGGAAGTTGCTAAATGATTTTTTGCAACAAAGATAGCTCCTTGACCATTATTGTTGGTTAATGCTGTCCAACGCACCTCTTCATTGTTGCTCATATTTTGCGGATTAGGCCATGGCACAAACTGGTCTTTTACAGTACTTTTGTGCAATTCAATAAATTGAGCAGTCTTCCGGTCAGCATAATTGTTGATCGGTCCACGTCCATAGTAACTATAATTGCCAAACTCGGTCGGTAATTGCAAAGAATAGCCCAATCGAGCTAAGACCACACTCGCATTATTGGATGTAATACTTGACGACAATTCAATAGAGCCATCCTTATAGATTGTCCAGATCTGATTGCTTGTAAATTTAAAATCATCCTTACCAAAAGGCTTATCCGTATGTTCTTTAAGGGTATACGTTCCAGAAGTTCCACCTAACAGTGATGCGCCATAAGGTGCTTGCGATTCAATCGTAAACGCCAATACAACTGTTCCATCCTTCTTGGTATAGCTATTTGAAGACAAAACCTTATGTTTCAGGTTATGCAATCCTTTTTCAAACCATCGTTGGTAAGCCCAGTTGTCATTGTCCACCGGAGCACGTAGTGCATCCAATTTAGGACCTTCACCATCGCGGATAACTTGTTTACCGGCATAGTTTAGATTATATATCGAGCCAGTTCTATTGTCAAACTTAACGATAAACTGATCTCCCTTGACCACCTGCAAATCACCTTCTTTGGAAAGCAACGGAGCCGCTCCTTGTGCAACAGATGAAATCAACGGTTTATTTTCAGCCGCTTTGACAAACAGTTGTTCCTCCATTTGTACAAAACCTTTGGCTGCCCAAGGTCGATCCGTATTGAGAATAAACTGTACTTTTACAAAATACTCCGATCCCGCATCCAACTGCGCATAATTTATCGGCAATACAAGCTGCTTGCGTTGGCGCGCCTCGGGCAAATCTGTTGCACTGATTGTACCCGTGCTATTTTTCACCTCTACCCCATTTTTATATAGCGACCATTGAACCTGATAATCGGATAGATCTTTAAAATAATTTTTATTGAAAAGTTCAATTTTCCCTTGTTGAATATCAACAGCTTTTACACCCGCATTTTGGTACACTTTCTTTACCTCATAATACTGTGGCTTAGGTTTCATATCGGCAAAGATCAATCCGTTATTGACAAAGGTTCCATCATTGGGTTTGTCTCCAAAGTCGCCACCATAGGCAAGAAAGCGTTCGCCGGTCTTTTTATCATAATAATACATGGCCTGATCAATCCAGTCCCAGATGGCACCGCCCATAAAAAAGTTGGTCGATTCGATGGCTTCCCAATAATCTATTAGGTTACCAACAGCATTCCCCATTGAATGTGAATATTCCGAAATATGAAATGGATATTTCAATTTGTAGGTACCTTTTACAGCTCCTCTTACCCAGTCTATCGAAGGATATTGGTTAGAACCCATATCAACGATTGTATTGTTACGCTCGTATTGAACAGGTCGTGACGTATCAATTTTTTTAATAGCCTGATAGGCGGCCACGAAATTATCACCCGGACCGGCTTCGTTTCCTAGAGACCAAATAACCACTGCCGGATGATTGATGGTCGAATGCACCATCTCGATATTACGGGCTACATGGGCATTTTTCCATTCAGGAACATGAGAAAGAGACTCTTTGCCATAATAATATTCATGGCTCTCAATATTGGCTTCATCTTCGAGATAAATTCCATATTTATCGCATAAATAATACCAATAAGCAGGTTCTGGATAGTGCGAATTCCGGACATGGTTGATATTCGCCCGTTTCATTAATTTCACCTCAGCTTCCATCTGTTCTCTGGTCACTACTTTACCATGCTCAGGATTGGTCTCATGACGGTTGACACCTTTCAGTTTCACCGTCTTGCCATTGACATAATAATAACGTCCGGCCAAGCCAAATTCATCATCAGCAGCCTTGGTGTCTTTAATCTCAACCTTTCTAAATCCAACGTAGGTAGAAATAGTCTCTATCGTTTTGTTCTTTTTATCTTTCAATTCAGCGACCAAAGTATACCGATATGGTAATTCGGCAGACCATTTATCTGGATTTTTAACGTTCAACGTTGCTGCGATGCTATTGGAAACCTGACCATCCAGGGCTGGCACAGCTGATGAAGCTTCTGTCTGGTCAACAAGGGTATTCTCGTCACTGTATAGCTTATTTTTATAAAGTGAATAAACAACTTTATACCCTTCAGCTTTCTTATTTCCTAGATTGCGTACAGTACTCGTAATTTTCAACGAACCATTTTCATACTTGCTGTCCAAGTCTGGAATAGCCGCTAGATCGCGAATCTGAACTTTTGGCGTTGAAGTCAGGGAAACATCCCGAAATATCCCGGGCAATCTAAACATATCCTGATCTTCCAAAAAGGAAGCATCTGAACTGCGGTAAACTTCAACTGCCAACACATTTTCAGCACCCTTTTTTAAGTAAGGTGAGATATTGAAAGATGCGACGTTCCTTGAATTTTTTGAAAATCCGACATATTTGCCATTTATCCACAGGTAGAAAAAGGAGTCTACACCATCAAAATTGATAAATACCTCACGACCGTCCCAATCAGTAGGTACGGTAAAATTGCGTCGGTACGATCCCACTTCATTACGGTAGACATAAGTTGTCCAATCTTGGGCCGGTGTTCGCATGACTCCACCGCGCCAATCATCGACCTTTACTTGATGATGAAAGATCACACGTTGGTTCGTGTAAATAGGTACACCATATTTTAGGCTTCCATCCTTCTGTATACCATAAATATTCCAGCTCATCGGGACTGGAACAGATTCCCAGGCTCCAACATTATAACTAGGATCATAAAAGTCCTTTGGTCGCTCTTCCGGAGTCTTTACCCAGTTAAACTTCCAGGATCCATTGAGCGAAAGCCAATAGTTACTGTGCTCGGGAAGTACTTTTCTCGCACTTTCTACGTTCTGAAAGGAGAAGAACGAAGCATGTGGCAACTCCTTATTAAGTGATAATAATTGAGGCGATTCCCATTCATTCCCTTTTGGAGCCATTGCAGCTCCATACTGAAAACCGTCGATAGATGGCGTAATCGTTTGCCCTATCGCAACAGTAGTGTCCAGCGACAGCAATGAGGCTAGAATCGTTGAAAAAATAACAGAGTTTCTTAACATAATGTAATTAAGCAATTTAGTCCAGGAAACCAAATGTAACTTCATTTTGCAGTAATAACAAGCAGATTATTAAAGCACTCGATTGCGAAACTTTTTCAATACAAAAAAAGGCCATATAGAACGTTAAAATCGTTTCATAAGAGCTTCCTTCGAGAATTGTACATAAAGCAAAAACATAAAAAATAGAGATGGCGAAAAATCACGATGTCCTCCCAAAAGCAGCAGATTTCAATAAAAAACAAATGCTTTCGGTTTCAAGGAATAAGCCTTATTTTTGGGGATAGATTTCGCTTTAAACAAATAAAAGTTTACGTTTGAAAATATTTCGAAGAATTTTATTTTTCAAAGGGTTACAATTTAAGCATTAAGGTATTAATAGGTGAGTAAATTCAGTAAATCAGTCCTGCTAGAAAATGATGAGCAAATCATTGAAGGCATCAAAGACGGCAACAGCTTGGCGATAGATGCTATCTATAAGCGGTACTATCCGTCTATAAGCCATATGATCTTGCAAAACAATGGAAGTGAGGACGAAGCGAAAGATATTTTTCAAGAAGCTGTCATTGTGCTCTACGATAAAGTTTCCAAAGGGAACTTTGAGCTCAGCAGCAAACTAAAAACATATCTTTACTCGATTTGCAGAAGGCTTTGGCTTAAGCAACTCAATCGTGCTGGTTTTGGCAATAGTGACATTCGAGGTTATGAAGATTCCTTATTTGAGGAAGAAGATCTTCAACAGCATCAAGAACTTGAAAAAAAGTTCGATCAAATGGAGCTTGCCTTAGAGAAAATGGGAGAACCTTGTAAGACAATCTTACATGATTTCTACATCTTAAACCATTCGATGCAGGACATCTGTGAAAAATTTGGTTATACCAATACAGATAATGCCAAGACTCAGAAGTATAAATGCCTACAACGGCTGAAAAAAATATTTTTTTCAACAGATTAAAACTAGTGTAACACCATGGGAACAATGAATCAAAAAGAATTTTTCGAATTAGCAGATCACTATCTTCGCGGCGAATTACCGGCCGAAGAAAAAGCTGCATTTGAATCTTTTTGTGCTGATCAGCCCTCCTATGCTGCCCAATTACAACAACACCGAGAATTTGTTGCCAATATGAAAGAAACTAGTCAACGGCTGGATTTCAAAAATGCATTAGCGCAATCAGCAAAAGAATACCATAAAACCCAAAACAAACCCGCAAAGGTGGTTCCTATAAAACAATCAACGGTAATTTCACTTTGGGAACGTATCAAAGCAAGTTCTTTAGTGGCTGCAGTGGTAGCAGTATTTGCGGTATTTGGCACATTATGGCTGAGCGGTTATTACAGCAACCTCGAGAAAGCATCTTCCGATTACAGCGCGCTACGTAGAGACATGAACAATGTCAAAAAGAACGTCAACGCACACAACGCTGCAATCAGGGATATCAATGACAAAAAATCAGTAAAAGGTACCGAAAGCCAGTTTGGCGCAACAGGATTTATGCTGACAACAGATGGCTATGTTGTCACCAACTACCATGTCATTAGTGGAGCAGATTCGATCTATTTGCAAAATAGCAAAGGTGAATCGTATAAAGCACAAATCGTACATACCGATCCAAGCAAAGACTTGGCTATTTTATACATCGCGGATAAGACCTTTAAGAAAGCTAAAAGCTTACCTTACACATTCAAAACATCGACTTCAGATCTTGGCGAAGATATTTATACGATCGGGTTTCCTCGTGACGAAGCAGTATATGGTCAGGGATACCTAAGTTCATCAACAGGTTATGCTGGTGATACCATTGCTTATCAGATCTCCGTACCTGTCAATCCAGGTAACAGTGGCGGTCCCGTATTGGATAGCAGAGGTAATGTGATTGGTATTATTTCCGGAAAACAACGTGGCATAGATGGTGCTGCCTTTGCAATCAAAACGAAATCAATCTTGAATGCTTTAGCGGACATCCCAAGTGATTCACTGGTTACTGGTCTTAAGATCAACAAAAAGAATAGCTTGGCAGGCTTACCAAGAACAGAACAAATCAAGAAAATGCAAGACTATATCTACATGGTTAAAGTCTATTAGGACGCATTTATAACTTATAAAAAAAGGCAACGTTTTCTCAACGTTGCCTTTTTTTGTCCCTTAATACCAAGCCTAATCCTTACAGATTAGGTTGTGGCGTAGTTCTCAAATACGGTTTGATCTCTTTAAACCCTTTTGGAAATTTAGCAGGAATATCTTCTGTCTTTATCGCTGGAACAACAATAACATCTTCGCCATGCTTCCAGTCAGCAGGTGTAGCCACTTGATAATTGGCTGTTAACTGTAAAGAATCAATGACCCGTAAGATTTCATCAAAATTACGACCTGTTGATGCTGGATAGGTCAACGTCAATTTGATCTTTTTGTCAGGGCCAATAATAAATACGGAACGTACGGTCACTGTTGCGGACGCATTTGGATGGATCATATCGTACAATTCGGATACATGATGATCTTCATCAGCGATAACCGGGAAATTCACTTCGGTATTTTGCGTTTCATTGATATCCTTAATCCAATTCAAGTGATCGTTTACATTATCGACGCTTAGCGCAATGGCCTTCACACCTCTTTTGTCAAATTCAGATTTCAATTTTGCAGTACGACCCAACTCTGTTGTACATACCGGCGTATAATCTGATGGGTGCGAAAAGAAAACGACCCAGCTATCTTTGATATAATCGTGAAAGTCTATTTCACCAATGGTTGTTTGCGCTTTAAAATTTGGCGCTTCATCTCCTAATCTTAAACTCATAATCTTATTTTTTAAATGTGTTTAAATCATATAGTCTACAAATATAGTAGATTAAATTTAGCAAACAAGTAATTCTTCAATTTTTTAAATTAAGATGAAAAAACTAACCCTAATCCAATTGAAAGTAAGGATTTTACCCAAAAACTTATTATGATTACCAAAAGTAGTATAAAAAGTAATTTATTAAATTACTATGCTTGCATAATATATATTTTGTATATTTGAGTATGGTGGTACACCGATCTCATAAAACGATTGTGAGTTGGGAGAAAACCTTTTGAGAGCAAATCTTATTAGATATATAAGTTATCGGCTTAGTAACTGATGAACCAAAAAAACTGAAATGCCATGAATTTTGAATTAAGCGAAGAATATAAAATGATCCGCGACGCAGCGCGGGAATTCGCCCAGGAGCTAAAGGCTGGGGCAATCGAGCGCGATGAAGCCGCAAAATTTCCAACAGATTTTGTCAAGCAGATGGCCGAATTAGGATTTATGGGTATCATGACCCCCGAAGCTTATGGTGGAGCTGGCATGGATACATTGGCCTATGTTCTTGTTCTCGAAGAAATTGCCAAAATTGATGCCTCTGCGGCCGTTATTGTATCCGCCCACAATTCACTGGTATTATATGGACTCAATGCTTTTGGTACAGAGGAACAAAAACAAAAGTACCTGATTCCTTTAGCGAAGGGCGAGAAACTTGGTGCTTTTGCGTTATCAGAACCCGAAGCCGGCTCGGACGCCTCCTCGCAGCACACAACCGCCGAAGATAAAGGAGATCACTATCTACTAAATGGCACAAAAAATTGGATCACCAACGGTGGCCATGCCGATATCTATCTTGTCATTGCACAGACACATCCTGAAAAAGGCCACAAAGGAATCAATGTATTAATTGTTGAAAAAGGACTGACGGGATTTACCATTGGTCCGAAGGAAAACAAATTGGGTATCCGCAGTTCTGATACCCATTCACTTCTATTTTCCGATGTCCGGGTTCCTAAGGAAAACCGCATCGGAGAAGATGGCTTCGGATTTAAGTTTGCCATGAAAACACTCGATGGTGGTCGTATCGGCATTGCAGCACAGGCCTTAGGAATTGCTGCCGGTGCTTATGATCTCGCTTTGGCTTACTCAAAAGAGCGAAAGACTTTTGGAAAGCCAATTTCGGACCATCAGGCCATACAGTTTAAATTGGCCGATATGGAAGTCGATATCGAGGCAGCTCGACTTTTGACGTATAAAGCCGCTTGGACGAAAGACCAGGGACTTCCTTACGGTAAAGAAGCTGCCATGGCCAAACTATATGCATCGGAAGTCGCCATGAAACACACTGTAGAAGCTGTACAGATCCACGGTGGCTATGGTTACGTAAAAGAATATCATGTCGAAAGGTTAATGCGCGACGCAAAAATCACACAAATCTACGAGGGGACCTCTGAAATCCAACGTCTGGTGATCGCCCGCGAGATTCTGCGCTAAGCTGTCAGTCATGTTATGCCTCCAAAAAGTGTCTAACCTTTTTGGGGGCATAACATGACTGACAGTTTTTTAACTTTAAAGGCTCTTCAACTTGTTATCGATCATAGCAAGATATTGATAATCCTGAAAGGCAAAGCTCGCCGTTTCGGCCATCGCCAGATTCAAAATAAACTTTGCTTTGCGAAGTAAATTCTCCTGATTACCATCTGTAGCATTCAAACCATCAAACAACAAGGTTAAAGCCAATGGATGTAGTTGCTGTATTTGAAGATCTGTTTTGAGATATGCCGAAAGCTCACTTTCGGAAAGATTTAAAAAATAGGCCCTGCTCTTTTCGAAGAATTTTTCATAAGCATCTTCAAACACTGCTGGATCAGTCGGCTCCGTAAAGGCATCATGACCTTCTGTCCATATGCGAAGAAATTTACCAATTTCTTCGATCCAATTCATCAATACATCTTTTTTAAAACTTAATCCCATGATCTATGCTTATCTGATCTGTCCATTTCCACGGACAATCCATTTCTCTGTTACCAATTTTTCTAATGCAAATGGTCCGCGGGCATGTAACTTTTGGGTCGAGATACCGATTTCTGCTCCCAAACCAAACTCACCACCATCTGTAAAACGTGTTGATGCATTGGCATATACCGCAGCAGCATCCACTGTGTTCAAAAATTGTTCGATATGGAGTTCACTGGAAGAAACAATACACTCCGAATGTTTGGAAGAATATTTTGCGATATGCTCCAAAGCTTCGTCCAAACTCGAGACCGTCTTTATTGAACACTTCAAATCTAAAAATTCTCTTCCAAAATCATCTTCTTCTGCGCGCTTTAAATTTGAATAATTTTCACCTTGCAGTACCTCATAAGCTGTAGGATCCGCAAAAACTTCCACCTGAGCATCTTCAAAATAAGTTTTCAATTTCTGTAGAAACTCGGGAGCAATAGTACGATCGACCAAAACAGTATCTAAAGAATTACACACCGATGGCCTGGAAATTTTAGCATTAGCAACAATTTTAGCTGCCATGTCCAAATCTGCTGTACGGTCCACATACGTATGGCATACTCCCGCTCCTGTTTCAATGACAGGCACCTTAGCGTGCTCCCTGACATAATCAATCAATGACTGTGAGCCACGTGGTATGATAATATCCACATATTGGGTAGCTTCCAATAATTCCGAAACATGCTTCCTCTCAACAGGCAACAGTTGCACAATAGTTGTTGCGATACCATGCAGCTCCAAAATATTATGGATCACTTTCAACAGCGCTTCGTTGGTGTATAAAGCATCAGAACCACCACGCAATAGACAAACGTTACCCGATTGAATACATAGTGCAGCAACATCTATCGTCACATTGGGTCGCGATTCATAGATTACCCCAACGACACCGAGCGGAACCGTAATTTTCTCGATCTCCAATCCATTCGGCAATATCTTTTTTAGTAATAGCTGATCTGTTGGGTCCGCTAGCTGGGCTATTTGCTTAACACTGTCAGCCAAGCCTTTTAGACGATCGCTATTGAGCAGAAGACGATCCTTTTTGGGGTCATCATCAGACATACGATCCAAATCAATTTTATTCGCTTGTAATATATCCGCAGTATGCGCGACAAGACCATCTGCGATGGCATTTAAAATAGTTATTTTGGTATCAGGAGCCAGTTGTTGCAAAATTTGTTTTGCTTTGGCCGCCGCCTGAAGTTGTTTTACGATGGATTCACTCATAACAATACGATATCATTTGCATGTGCAATTTCTACATTTTTTTTACTGGTCTGGGACAAAGCGGATGAATCCATCTTAGCCCGGGCTACGGCAACGGTTAAGCCTTCTAGATTGACGATATTTAACACTTCTCCTTTTTCAAAATGTTCAACGATACGGGTTACCCCCACGGCTAGCAAACTTTTATGTTTCAATAATGCTTCTTCCGCTCCACGGTCAACCATCAATTCCCCTTTTATCAAACTTCCACTCGCAAGCCATTTCTTGCGGGAAGAGATCTTCTTACTTTGAGCCAGGCACAATGTACCAGTCTCGTGCTTAACCGCTTTTTGGATCGCCTCTTCGGTTTGCATACTAAAAATGACAACAGCAATCCCCATTTGATTAGCCAATCGGGCAAAGTTCAATTTCGAGGTCATTCCCCCCAATCCTACTGAGGATTTATCCTTCCTTGCCAAACCTAAGATATCCCGATCGATGGTTTCAATTTGCGGTATAATCTTGTTGTTTGCATCCAACACACCGGGGACGGAAGTACTAAACAGCAATTTTTCGGCACCAAAACCAACAGCAATCAAGGTTGCCAGCTCATCATTATCTGAAAACTTCAGTTCTTTATTACTCACCACATCATTTTCATTTGCGATTGGAATAACATTGTTCCGCCACAATTCCTCATACGTATTTTTCAATTGTAGAAATTGATCTCGATTGGAAAAATGATGTCGCTCACATAAACTCTGCGCCAATGAAATTTTAAACGGTCGGAAATAAGTTGAATACGTATTAATCAATATGGGGTTCCCAATTGCCGCGGCGGCCTTTCGTTCGGATAACGTTCCCGTATAACTGGGCAGAAAACGTTTACCGGCAGCAACAGCACCTGAAGAGACCAAGACAATATTGTATTTCTTTTGTAAGGAAGCAATCTGCCTAGCGATCTCCAAAACAATACGTTCATCAACTTCTCCCTCTTTCGTGGTAATAGAAGCCGATCCAAATTTGACAACGAGAATTGGCTTTTTCATTTTTTAGTATGTTTTAGTTTAGATTTGAGCACTAATTTACTGAGAAGAATTTGATTTACGCAAAATATGTTAACAATTGAACAATATAATTCAATTGAAAAACTCATGAAATAAGGTCGATTCCGATGGATCAGGAGGCATCCTGAGATGAAAGAAAGGAAAATAATTAGCGTAGATTTCAGAGGTCAATTCAGATCTCAGCGATCAGTACGAATGGCCTGAAGATGAAAACATAAAACTTGAGCTTACAAAAAAGCAGCAATTCCAATATAATACCAAAAAAGTTGCCACTTTCTGAGGCGATATAGGTGATGGAATGCTGCTTCTCGTTAAAGATATATTTATTGCTATTTTTTTAGTATCTGATGGAGGTCAAATCGTAGGCCAACATTGAACGTACGGTTATAGAGTTTTACATTTTCATTGACGCTCATATCCTTCATCCCATAATTGGAGCCAATGAAGAAACCATAGCCCCCATTCCATTTGTAACCTAAGTTAAAACCCAAACCATAGTCTGAAGGATTGGTCGTTGCATCGTAAAATTTTCCATCATTATTATTCACAGACATCTGTATACCATAATAGGGACTAGCAGCAAGATAAATCCGACCTTCTCCAACCGTAATATTATAAGCTATGTTTAATGGAATATCGATCGCATTTCTTCGGTATGTTGTCCAGTTATTTTCAAGGGCATGCTTTGCCTCCATACCATTTTGGGTAAAGTTTACTTCAGGCTGAATAGAGAGTCCACCAACGAGCGGTATTTCAAGAAAAAGCCCTGCTGTAACACCCGAAATGCTTCGGAAGCTATAACTGTGCGTTCGTTTATTAGATACCAATGATCCGGCATTTGTGTACCCGGCGTTTATACCGTAGGAAATTTTACTTTGGCAGAACGCTGTGGAAAGCACAGAAAACAGTATTATACTGCAGATTAAATGTTTCATATGTGGTCAATTTATTTACAATTGCCACAAATATGCACGACGGAATCTTAATTTAAACGCTATTTAGCGTTGTTTAACAAATCTTAATATTGATTAACAATAATTAATACATATTAACAAACCAGCTTCCTTTACGATGGGAATCGCTCTTCATAGAGCTTCTCCAAGGAGAACATTTCATCACGATATTTCGCTGCTTCCAAGAAGTCCATTTCTTTTGCAGCTTTGTCCATTTTCTTCCTTACGTTATCGATCGCCTTCTTCAAATCTTTCTCACTGAGGTATTGCATCACTGGGTCAGCTGCAATGGCTTGCGACGGATCAGGTTCAACATAAATTTTAGGTTCAATACCCGAAAAATCAGCAACAGAAGTCTGCTCCAGAATCTCCTCCCTTGTTTTGCCGACTGTACGCGGTGTAATGCCATGTTCCAAGTTATATTTCATCTGCTTGTCTCTGCGACGATTGGTTTCATCTATTGTGACACGCATACTATCCGTCATTTTATCGGCATACATAATAACCCGACCTTTATCATTCCGGGCAGCCCGACCAATCGTCTGAATAAGAGATCGTTCGGAACGCAGAAAGCCCTCTTTATCCGCATCGAGAATAGCGACAAGCGTAACTTCAGGCAAATCAAGCCCCTCACGGAGTAAGTTCACCCCGACCAGAATATCAAATTCGCCCAAGCGAAGACCCCGTAAGATTTCCACACGCTCCAAGGTTTTAATTTCGGAGTGAATATAACGGACTTTTAAATTCAGCTTGGTCATATATTTGGAAAGCTCTTCGGCCATGCGTTTGGTCAATGTAGTAGCCAAAACACGCCCTCCTTCTTTGATGGTCTTATCGACCTCTTCCAAGAAATCATCGACCTGATTGATCGCTGGCCGTACTTCAATAATCGGATCCAAAAGTCCTGTTGGACGAATGACCTGCTCAACAACAACACCTTCGGTCTGCTGCAGTTCGTAATCGCCCGGAGTCGCGGACACATAAATCGTCTGATTCGTCAGGGATTCAAACTCCGGAAAGTTTAAAGGTCTGTTATCCAAAGCTGCTGGTAACCTAAACCCATGTTCCACCAAGGAAACTTTTCGCGACCGGTCACCACCATACATCGCACGCAATTGTGGTAAGGTGACGTGGCTTTCATCAATGACCAACAGGTAATCCTCCGGAAAATAATCCAGCAAACAGAACGGACGCATCCCCGGTTGTCTACCATCGAAAAAGCGGGAATAATTTTCAATTCCCGAGCAATAGCCCAGTTCACGCATCATTTCCAAATCATAATTGACCCGCTCTTCCAAACGCTTCGCTTCAAGCATTAAGCCCTCCTCTTCCAGTTGCGTTTTCCGTTGCATCAATTCATCTTGAATAGCCCAGATCGATTCTTTGAATTTTTCCTTCGGTGTAACGAAAAGGTTTGCCGGAAAAAGAGCAAGATCTTCCATCTTATTGAGCGTTTTACCTGAAATAGGATCGATCTCACTCAGTTCATCAATTTCATCCCCAAAGAATGAAATCCGAATGGCATTATCCAAGTATGCCGGAAACACATCCACCGTATCACCTTTAACACGAAAGGTACCCCGTTTAAACTCTGCGGTCGTCCGTGAATATAAGATCTCGACCAATTTATGCAGGAAAGCATTTCTTGTGACAGTCATACCGACACCAAAACGAAAAATAGATCGGGAGAAATCCTCCGGATTCCCCATACCGTAGATACAGGATACCGAAGAAACGACAACAATATCACGCCGACCCGACATCAAAGACGAGGTAGTCGCCAAACGCAACTTTTCGATTTCCTCGTTAATCGCTAAATCCTTCTCGATGTAGGTATTCGTCGAAGCAATAAAAGCTTCAGGTTGATAATAATCGTAATAAGACACAAAATAGTTGACCGAGTTATTGGGAAAGAACTGCTTGAATTCACCGTACAACTGAGCCGCCAATGTTTTATTGTGACTTAAAATCAATGTTGGCTTTTGCGTTTCCTGAATCACATTGGCAACAGTAAAGGTCTTACCCGATCCCGTTACCCCCAAAAGCGTCTGGTATTGCTCTGCCTGCTCTACACCTGCTACCAATTGCTTAATTGCTTCTGGCTGATCGCCTGTGGGTTTGTACTCCGATGTCAATTCAAATTTCATATACTTCCTATTTCTTAAAGAAAACTATTCAGGCCTTTTCCAGCAAACATTGCACCACGAATTGCTTAAGCGTAAGCTCAAAAACAACTTTTATGATCCGATGGTTTCAATCTGCAAAAAGACGATTTTTCGACCTGTGATCCAGGCCATATCTTTCCAAGGTCTTACACAAATTTACTAAAAATTTTACCATTTTAGTGCAAACTATAATAATACCATAGATGTTATTACTTTCAATTGATTATTTATTATCTTTAGTTTAATTGAACTAGCACACACGCCATGGTCACTATTCTATCTACCCAAAATAGCATTGCAAATCATTTTATTGCCGAGCTGAGAGATAACATTATTCAACAGGATCGCATGCGCTTTCGTCGTAATCTGGAACGATTAGGTGAAATTTTCGCTTATGAAATCAGCAAGACAATGACCTACAAACCTGTTGAAGTTGAAACTCCGCTAGGTGTGGCCAAAACCCATCTCTTGATGGAACAACCCGTACTCGCTACAATTCTGAGAGCGGGCCTTCCCTTTCATCAGGGACTTTTAAATGTTTTTGATCACGCAGACAACACCTTCATTGCGGCTTATCGGCATACAAAAAAGAGCGGTGAGTTTGAAATTCATAAGGAATATGTCAATACACCAAACTTAGACAACCGTACAGTAATCATTGTAGACCCCATGCTGGCTACAGGAAAGAGCCTCGTTTTATGCTGTAAGGATCTCCTGGCCGAATATGACATCAAGGAATTACACATTGTTGCGGCCATTGCATCCGAAGAAGGACTAAACCACGTTCAGGCTTTTGTACCCACGGCGCATATATGGGTTGGTGACGTCGACCACGAACTGACCTCAAAAGCCTATATTGTACCTGGGCTCGGTGATGCCGGAGACCTGGCCTATGGTGTAAAACACCATTAATGTGGATAAATTATTTAAAACTAAATTAACACTTAGCTCATTGAAATTCAGTAAATTTATGTCAATGATGAAGTTTAATTTTTTTATATCTAATTTATATCGCTATGAGATGGCAAAAATACAATGGCGAATCCATTCGCTCCACGATTTTCGATGCTGTTGAAGAAGTCATTAAACGAGAAGATGCCCTAGGGAATAAGCTCAAGGTTTATATCGGCACCGATTCCCAAGTCAAGAGAGGCATCATCGACTTCGCAACAGTCATCGTCTTTCTCCGGGAACATAAAGGTGGATTTATGTTTATCCAACGGGACAAAAGGCACCACCGAATGAGCATTAAAGAAAGGATGCTACTCGAAGTCCAAAAATCCATCGATATAGCCTATCAACTCTGCCCCCTCCTCGAAAAACACAAAGTAGACCTCGAAGTCCACGCCGACATCAACACCAATCCAAATTTCCAGTCAAATGTTGCCCTGAAAGAAGCCATGGGCTATATTATGGGTATGGGATTTGTTTTTAAGGCCAAGCCCGAGTCTTTTGCCAGTACCAATTGTGCTAATAAACAGGTTCAATAATTGACTATAAGGCAGACTTTGTATATTTAGGGTGTAATTTTTAATACACCACATGCATGATCTTTTTCAGCAGATTGCACGTCAATTTGCCCAGACCTCTTGGCTCGAATGGTTAGGTACCCTGACAGGCTTTCTTTGTGTCTATTTGGCCGCTAAGCAAAATATATGGAACTGGCCGATTAGTATCATCAGTGTGGCGTCCTATGCTATTCTGTTTTATGATGCCAAACTATATGGAGATACTGTACTGCAATTCTACTTTCTGTCTACTGCTGTTTATGGCTGGTATTATTGGATAAAACGAAAAGAAGAAAAAAAGAAACCCATCGTCAAAGCCAGCAAGGGGCAGTTGCTCCTTTGCCTCCTGGCAATCCTCGTCCTGACACTGTCAATCGGTTATCTCCTCGATAGCAAGACAAATTCCGATGTTCCTTATATTGACGCTTTCTGCACGTCCGTAAGTTTTGTTGCTCAATTTCTGATGACACGCAAAGTACTTCAAAACTGGCTCTTATGGGTATTTGTGGATATTTGTTATATCCCGCTCTATATACACAAAGACCTTATGCTGACCGCAGTACTCTACCTTGTTTTCACACTCATCGCTTGGAATGGCTATCGCGATTGGCAGAAAACCTATAAAAATTTTGCGTAATATTGCCTATCAAAACGATCGATGTGGGAAAAGATTTCATAAAAATTGCCGTTGTTGGCCCCGAGTCCACCGGAAAATCAACGATGGCACAATTTCTTGCCAAGGAATTTCAGACAGTATGCGTGCCCGAATATTCACGTTATTATTGCCAAAGCCTCAACAATAAATATACCTTACAGGACGAAGTCAATATGTTTTATGGACAGGTCGCTTTGGAGGAAGCGCTGGTCAATTTAGCACAAGGACAGCTTCTCATCTGTGACACTACCTTCCTTACGGTCAAAATTTGGTCAGATCATCTTTTCGGTCATACACCACCGGAAGTCACCGATAAAATTCAACAACATGTTTATGACCTTTATCTGCTGATGGATATCGATCTACCCTGGCAGGACGATCCACTACGGGATTTCCCCGAACAGCGCGAACATTTCATGGAGATCTGGAAAAGCGAATTGAACGCCATTAATGCGAATTATCGTCTTGTTTCGGGTCTCGGCGACCAACGTCTTGAAAATGGACTTCATGCTGTAAAAGATTTTCTGACATTGATTTGAGACAAGTGTCTTGACGAAGCAGCCTTTTACAGCTATATTTGTAGGAATAAAGTATAGCATGTTGTTTATGCGGAGTAAGTATACTTGCCCGGCGACAGAAAGCTTTATAAACACAATTAAAATAGAATATTAACATTTTACTTAAGAAATAATGTATCCAGAATATTTAGTAACTCCAATGCGTCAAGAGTTAGTTGATGCGGGATTCGAAGAATTAAAAACACCTGAAGCAGTTGATCAGGCTATCGCATCAGAAGGAACTGTTTTTGTGGTTGTAAACTCTGTTTGTGGTTGCGCTGCTGCAAATGCACGTCCTGCTGCAAAAGCTGCTGTAAAAAACGAAAAACACCCAGCTAAATTGGTGACTGTTTTCGCAGGTATGGAAACTGATGCAGTAAACACTGCACGTAACTACATGTTGCCTTACCCTCCATCTTCACCAGCAATGGCTTTATTTAAAGACGGGAAATTGGTACACATGATTGAAAGACATATGATTGAAGGTCGCCCGGCACAAATGATTGCTGACAATTTAGTTGCAGCATTTGACGAGTACTGTTAATCACGTATTTTGATTTTTGAATTAAAAAGGCTGTCCAAGTTATTTGGATAGCCTTTTTTGTCTATTGGATAATTCGTATTTTCCTTACTTTTCCTGCACGTCCCCTTTCAAAACTTGACAGATGGTCTCCTGTCCGAACAATATGCGGCAACTCAGCATAGGCGCCTCACGTAAGCCAATTCGATCACCTAAAGCAATTCGATCAGCCAAAACCTCAAGTCCGCATATCCAGCAGACCTAGCCCCAAGTCTAGTTTCAGTTTATTAAAAGCTTTTTCCTATTTTTAGGTTATGAAAACCTTCCCAATAATCATTTTTTTGTTCTGCTTGACGATCATATCATGTTCACCGCAAACGAAAGTGGACCTTATTGTTTATCATGCGCAAGTATATACTGTAGATTCGGCTTTTAGTACAGCACATGCTTTTGCTGTCAAAGATGGTAAGTTTATGGCCATTGGTTCCGATGAAGAAATACAGCGAAAGTACAAAGCAATAGAAAAAATTGACGCACAGGGGAAGGCCATTTATCCGGGATTCTACGATGCCCATGCGCATTTATTTGACGAAGCCGAACTAATGGATCAAGTCGACCTAAACGGCGCCGATTCTTTCGAGGAGGTTATTCAACGTGTCAAAAACTACCAACAAAAAAACCCGGGCAAAACTTGGCTGATCGGTGGTGGCTGGGACCAAAATCGCTGGAAAGATAAAACTTTCCCAACCAAGGACCTACTCGATAAAGCTTTCCCGGATATCCCCGTCTACCTCATGCGTGTAGATTATCATGCGGCGGTTGCGAACTCCAAAGCACTCGAATGGGCAAAATTAACGAGTATCCCCATCATTCGCGGCGGTGTAGTCGGCGGGACTAATGATACTCCCAATGGTCTCTTGATCGACAATGCAATGGATCTTGTCAATAAGACCATTCCGGTTCCGAGTGAAAAAGAATATCTAAGAATGCTCAAGCGAACGCAAGACTCCCTCCTTTCCGTTGGTCTTACCTCCATTGTAGATGCAGGTTTATCAAAAGAAAGACTCGATCTGCTTAAGAAATACTATCGGGAAGGGCAGTTGAAAATTAGAGATTATGCCATGATCCTAGGCAATCCGCAAAATATAAAGTCATTTATCGATCAGGGTTTCTATGAAACAGACCGTTTCGAGATCAAAGGATTTAAACTGCTCGCCGATGGCGCATTGGGATCCCGTGGTGCATGCCTCCTCGCGCATTACCATGATGCCCCCACCCATGGCTTTCTCCTCCATAGCCCTCAAGAATACGAAGCAATGATCAAACAGATTGCCGAAAGTAAGTTTCAGGCAAATACCCATGCGATAGGCGATTCGGCCAATCGTATTATATTGGATATTTATGGCAAATACCTCCACAATAACGACGATCGTAGATGGCGAATCGAGCACGCCCAAATTATATCGCCTGCAGATTTTGATAAGTTTCGAAAGTATCAAATCATACCATCTGTACAACCCACACATGCAACCTCCGATATGTACTGGGCCAAAGATCGACTCGGTGAAGAACGCATGAAAGGCGCTTACGCATATAAGCATCTGTTGAAAGAATATGGAAAACTCGCATTGGGGAGTGATTTCCCGGTCGAACATTTCAATCCCTTATATGGTTTCCACGCGGCAGTAGCCCGCGTCGACAAAAAAGGATATCCTAGCCACGGATTTCAGATGCAAGATGCGATAAGCCGTGAAGACGCTTTGAAGGGAATGACAATCTGGGCGGCATACTCCTGTTTTCAGGAGAAAAAAAGAGGAAGTATCGAAGTGGGAAAAGATGCCGATTTTGTTATCCTCGAAAAGGATATCTTGAAAATTCCGAATGAGCAACTGCGAAATGTAAAAACAGAACGGACAGTAATTGCAGGTGAGACTGTGTTTAAAAGATAACAATAGCGCATATGCCTAAACATGCCCACTAAACTTATATCGCTGACAAAGCGAAATAGTTAACAAAAAAGATAGCTAACAAATCAAACATTTCTTCACCTGCAGTAACCTGCCCTAGAGAGGATTACAAGGAAAATTTAGAATAAATTTTCCTGATTACGAATATTTCGTATATTTACGATATAAACATACATTTATAAAATATTCATTACCATTCCTATTATCCTTAGCGACGCAGCTGTTATTTGCACAAGAGCGTACTCCAGCGATCGCAAAAGTACATTACGAATTCAAGCATGTAAATGATAGCACCCAACGGGATCAATTTATACGCGATGAAACAGTCGTTTACCTGAATCAACAGGCCAGCTACTACACATCATATTCATCCAAGCGCATGCAAGATGAGGTCAAAAAACAAATGGAGGGCCCCAGTTTCGACGGTACACTAAACATTACTACTCGCTCGACACCATCAAGCTCCTCCTATTTATTAGACGCCAATCAAAACAAAATGACCGAAGTGGTTAGCGTTGCCAGTGACAATTTTGCCATTCCACAGGCTTACCCTACTCAAGATTGGGAAATACTGGGTGACCGCAAAGAAATTGGTGGCTACAATTGCCAGAACGCAAAAACAACATTCAAAGGCCGAACCTATATCGCCTGGTTTACAACCGAGCTGCCGTTTTCCTATGGTCCGTGGAAACTTCATGGTCTTCCTGGCCTAATTCTGGATGTCCGTGACACAAAAAATGAGGTGATTTTTGCTTACGCCGGATTCGACAAAATTGAGGATGGCAAAACATCGGTGGCCCTGCCGCAAAACGCCATCGTAAGTACTGCAGAAGAGGTAAAAAAAGTTCAGGAAGCCTTTAAGGCCAATCCACAAGCTTATATGCAAGCCCAATCGGGAAAAAACAGAACCATCAGTGTAGGTTCATCGGGTAGTATGGTTGCAGTTAGATCCAGTTCCGGCTCCGGAGGAGGCTCCCCTGCTGGTGCTTTGGATCCGTCAAAAATAAAGAGTTTCAATATTTCAAGAGACGATAAATACAAACCTTCAAAAGTTACCAACAATCCGATAGAGCTGACGCCTTAATGAAAGTATTTTTATGTTTATTTATAGTCGTTTTGCTTGGGCAAATAACCTTTGCCCAGCAAACGATTAATGGAACGGTCCAAGTGGATAAGACGCAGCATCCCGTACCCTTTGCCAGTGTCAACATCCTTTCAGACAACAAAATTATCGCTTTCAAACCGACAGATAAAGAAGGGCGTTTTACAATTACCTTAACAAAGGACTATGCAAGCCTCTACCTGCAGATCAATCACCTTACTTACGAAAAATTTGAACTCAAACTTGGCACGCAGACATCCAATCTTCGGATCGCCCTCGTACCAAAAACCAATCTACTACAAGATGTCATTGTAAAGAGCAAACCTAAAGTAAGCCGTTCAAATGATACAATCTCCTACGACGTCGGATCTTTTGCCAAAGAAGAGGATCGAAATATAGGCGACGTAATTAAACGTCTTCCGGGTATGGAAGTTACCGAATCGGGTCTTATTAAATACCAGGACAAAACCGTTTCTAAACTTTACATTGACGGTGACGATCTATTGGAAAATCGCTATGGTGTAGGTACACGGACAATCCCGCATAAAATGGTAAAGGACATTCAGGTACTCGACAATCACGAACATTATAAAGTCCTTAAAAATAAAAGATTTACAGACGACGTCGCCATAAATCTCGTTATCAAAGAGGAAGCAAAGCTAAAACTCACTGGGCAGGCCAAAATTGGCGTCGGCACGCCCAATCTCTATGATCCTGAATTGAACTCAATCCTATTCAACAAAAAAGTTAAGATGTTGAATGTCCTCAGCGGTAATAATACCGGCAATGATCTTTCCGGAGATATCATCGGCGCCAATCAGTCCTCTTTACTGGCCAAGTTTGGCAGCTCGCCCATCAACAATCTCCTGGCGACGAGCACAACAGGCAGTCCAAATATTCCTAAAAACAACTATTATTTCAACAATACAGGTTCGCTAAACACCAATAACCTATACAACCTCAAGAATCACTGGCAGCTAAAATCAAATATTCAGGTTTTATACGACAACGATAGGCAAAATAATGCCGCAAGCACACAATACCTGCTCGATGATGGCGACGTCTATTTTAATGAGCAAAATCATCTGAAAACAGCGCGATGGCTTGGCGCAGCCAGACTTTCGGCATCCACCAATACGGAAAAGAAATATGCGAGTAATGCCTTGTCATTTGAGTATGAAAAAAAAGATATAACAGCATTGTTGGCAAACTCTTCAGGCCAGATCGAGCAGTTCCAAAAACACAATATCAAGGGATTCAGCAACTTGTTTAGCTATATACCCCAACTTAAAAACAATGACATTATTGCAATCAACTGGTCTTTAAATTATGGTAATAAACCACAGACTTTACAGATCTATCCCGGCGTTTTTCCAGAAATACTCAACGATAGCATTCCCTATAAAAGTAGCCGCCAGCAAATTGAAATTCCTTCCTTTTTTACGGAGATCAGTACAGGTTATCGCTTCAATAAAGGCCGAATCAAGCAATACTATCAAATTGGCTTCAATACAGATCGCCAACACTTCAACTCGCTCCTTACAATAGCGGATAATGATCAACATATTCGCGCATTGGGCGATAATACCCGTAATGATCTGTATTGGAGCAGGTCCCAAGCATTTATTACTCCTCAATATTCCTGGAAAACAAATCGGTTTGAAACCCAGCTCGACATCCCGGTAACCTATTTATTTACCCATTATGAAGACGTCAGTCATCAGCTGTCCACGTCCAAAAATTCCATGCTGATCAATCCTAATTTAAAAGCGAGATGGCAGGTTTCTCAAGAAGACTATCTTCAATTTAACTATCAATTTGCGCAGGACATTGGTAACATAGAAGATATATACCGTGGTGCGGTATTACGGAACTATAGAATGCTCAGCCAAAATAATGCAGCGCTAAATGAATCCAAAAAACATACATTTAATCTCAATTATAATTTAGCCCGCACCCTAAAAGTATTATTTGCAAATGCTGGTATTAGCTATTCAAGATCGCTTTCCAACACGATATTATCTTCCGTTATAAAAAATAACATCACCGAAAATATCTTGGTCAATATGGATAACCTGCAGGAGCGCTGGTCTTCTCAGATCGGGTTTGATAAATACATTTTCCCCCTGGCAAGTACCCTCAAACTAAAAGGAAGCATTTCTCACTTCAAATACAATCAATTGTTAAACAATGCCCTAGTCCCTATTCGAAGTATGAGCTATCTATTTCAACCCAGTATAGAAGCTAAAGTCTTTACATCTTATAACATTTCCTATTCAGGACTATTCAATTGGAGCAGGAGTAAACAACAGGGCCTGGACAATACGATCCAAAATAAAACCACCACAATGATGCATAATATAGGTTTTCCGACCAGCCCATTCAAAAATGGCTTTATGCGGCTAAACCTGCGCAATCTTGCCACCTTTCAAACAAACATGAAGAATGCAAGTTATACCTTCATAGACTTTTTTACGCGCTACAAGGTCAACAAGTGGAAAATGGACTTCGAATTAGAAATGAATAATTTGGCCAATATCAAAAACTATCGTACTTATCTGATGACGGCCAATATGATTTCCCAGAATGAATTTGAACTTCGCGGGAGAACAATTTTACTCCGCACAGTTTTTAACCTTTAAAGCATCAGACTCCATCGAAAAGAAACAATTGCCTTGAGCTATTAAAAAAAGAAGCCTGAGCAAAAAATCACTCAGGCTTCTTTTTATATCTTGCGAAAAAAGTATTCTTCGTTAAAAAACTTTAGAACTATTTTCTATTGCATATCGAATAGATGTTTCTCAGCATGATAAGAAGAACGAACCAACGGTCCAGACTCCACATACTTGAATCCCATTTCTAAACCAATTTTCTGATATTTCTCAAACTGTGCAGGTGTAATCCATTCGATTACAGGATGGTGAGCTTTCGTAGGCTGTAAATACTGACCCAATGTCAAAATATGTACCCCGACGTTATATAAATCGTGCATTGCCTCGATAACATCTTCCTCAGTTTCACCTAAGCCAAGCATAATACCTGATTTTGTACGGAGTCCAGCTTCAGAAATGCGACGTAGGCACTCGAGTGAACGATCGTATTTAGCCTGAACACGAACTTCTCTTGTCAAACGACGGACAGTTTCGAGGTTGTGCGAAACAACTTCGGGACGTACTGCGATCACGCGATCCAAATTATCCCATTGTCCTTTAAAATCTGGCAAAAGTGTTTCTAAGGTTGTTTCTGGGCTTTCTCTACGGATTGCGTTGATTGTCTCCGCCCATATTACCGAACCACCATCTTTTAGGTCATCACGATCCACCGAAGTGATCACACAGTGTTTTACCTGCATTAACTTGACAGAATTGGCGACACGATTGGGTTCATCCAAATCAACCGCCAGAGGACGACCGGTTGCTACCGCACAAAATGAACAAGAACGTGTACAGATATTTCCCAAAATCATGAAGGTTGCCGTTCCAGCTCCCCAACATTCGCCCATATTCGGGCAATTTCCACTCTCACAAATTGTATGTAATTTATGCTCGTCTACAAGACTTCTGACATGTCTATACTCTTTACCAACAGGCAATTTGACACGCAACCAATCAGGCTTGCGTTGTGCAGGAGTTGCCGGAATAACTGGAAGTTCAATCATACAACAAAGTTAAGGATTAAAAATGTAATTTCTAACCGTCAATTTGTTGGTTTTATATCATAAAAAATGACCGATTGCCACCAATAATAGAATTATGAAACAAAAATTAGGATATTTGTGTTGATTATCATTAATCTAATAACAAAACTATGCGACTGAGCCGATCTTTATCCATGTTGTTACTTGGGGGTGCAACCATCTTTACTGCACATGCCCAAACCAACTTTGACATTATACCCAAACCTTCGAAAATCACATTGGCTACGGGAACATACGCTATCCCTACACATCTTCAGGTTGTTGTTTCAGATGAATTTCAGGAGGCGACACAACTGCTTACTGAACACCCAGCTATCAAAAGCCTAGCTGTCGAAGTACTCAAGAAAAATAAAAAAGGCCCAAAAGAAGGCTTTCGCATTCTTAAAGCAGTCGATGCAGATAACCTTAGCAAGAACGCCTATTCCATCCAAATCGATGAAAAAGGCCTGCTACTCAGGGCCTGGAATGTACCCCAGGTTATCAATGGGATTTACACACTGGTTCAATTGGGTTATCTACAAGCTGATCCAAGTAAAATAGCCTATGCGACTATAGTCGATGAGCCACGATTTGCCTACCGTGGCTTACACCTGGATGTATCGCGCCATTTTATGCCACTATCTTTTGTCAAAAAGTATATCGACATCATGGCCATCTACAAATTCAACAATTTTCATTGGCATTTAACCGACGGAGCGGGATGGCGATTGGAGATTAAGAAATATCCGGAGTTAACACAAAAGGCGGCCTGGCGTACACATACGGGCTGGAAAGATTGGTGGAACAATGGTCGTCAGTATGTAGAAAAAGGTAAGCCAAATGCCAGCGGTGGATTCTATACCCAGGAAGAAGCACGCGAATTGGTCGACTATGCAGCCCGTAAAGGAATCAATGTAATTCCTGAGATAGAAATGCCCGGACATTCGGAAGAAGTATTGGCCGTATATCCCGAACTCTCTTGCTCCGGAAAGCCCTATAGTCAGGGAGAATTCTGTATCGGCAATGAAAAAACCTTTGAATTTCTAAAAAATGTTTTGGATGAAGTACTCACGATATTCCCTTCCCAGTACATTCATATCGGCGGTGATGAAGCTGAGAAGAAGCATTGGGAAACCTGCCCAAAAGATCAGGCGCTCATGCAAAAAGAAGGATTAAAATCTGTTGACGAACTGCAGAGTTATGCTATCAAACAAATGGATCTATACCTGCAATCCAAGGGTAGAAAGCTGATCGGTTGGGACGAAATCCTTCAAGGGGGGCTCACAGAAGGAGCTACCGTCATGAGCTGGCGCGGTGAAGACGGCGGCATAAAGGCCGCAAATGCAGGCCATGATGTCATCATGACTCCAGGTTCACACCTCTATTTTGATTCTTATCAGACAGACCCACGGACACAGCCTGAGGCCATCGGGGGTTACCTGACATTAGATAAAGTTTATTCGTATGATCCTATTCCAGCTGCGATACAAGGGGACAAAGCCAAGCATATCCTCGGAGCACAAGCGAATATATGGACAGAATATGTACCTACCACCGAACACCTCGAATATATGGTGTTCCCACGTGCACTGGCATTGGCGGAAGTCAATTGGACAAATAAAGATGGGAAAAGCTGGACAGACTTTCAGCGAAGACTACAATCACATTATAAGCTACTACAAGATCTAAACGTCAATTATTATCGTCCTTCCTTTAATGTCGCTTATACAGCAACATACAATGCTGCTAAAAACAACAATAAAATTACGCTGACAACGGAGCAACTAAAAACAGATCAGATCCGATATACCATTGATAGCAGTGAGCCTACAATCTTGTCTACACCATATACTGGACCATTTGAACTCAGCTCAACAGGTCATATCAATGCCGCTTATTTTCTAGATTCTATCAAAATCGGTCCAACCCTATCCTTTGATATTGACATTCATCGTGCTATTGGAAAAAAAGTAACGTACAACACAGCATGGTCGGGATATCCAGCACAAAAAGATTCTACCTTAACAAACGGAATCATGGGCGGTCTTTCCTATCACGATGGTCAATGGCAAGGATTCACCAGTCCGATTGATGTTGTCGTGGATATGGAACGCAGGGAGGAAATACACCAAGTAGCCATGAATTTTATGCAGATGATCGGCCCCGGCGTTTATATGCCAGGAGAAATGGAAGTCCTGCTTTCGGATAATGGCCGTACCTTCAGATCTGTAGGAACAATCAAAAATGACATATCCGATAAAGAATCCAAGTTGACTTTCAAAAGGTTTGAACTCAAACTTGACAAAGCCCAACAGGCCCGTTATATAAAAATCAAAGCCAGCAATCCAAAAAAAGGCTACTTGTTTACGGACGAAATCATCGTTTATTAAACAAATCAGCCCCATTATTGCCTACGAGTTGGAAAACATACTGCTTATGTTTTCCAACTCGTTTTTGTTTTTTCAGGACCACTTTTCTAAAAAACTACATTTTTTTTTGAAATATTCTTAAAATAAATAGTTAATTTTCAAAATTTAAAATGTAACTTTGCACTCCGACAAAGCAGTCGGAATGACCCTTCCCCATGAGCTACTTTTGATTGTCTTTGCTCAGATTTACAATAGGAAATTTAATTTTTTGAACTAGATATAATGCCAAGAAACACTTCCATTAAGTCGGTTTTAATCATCGGATCAGGTCCCATCGTTATCGGTCAAGCTTGTGAATTTGATTATTCTGGATCTCAAGCATCTCTTTCATTGAAAGAAGAAGGTATTGAAGTATCCATCATCAACTCAAACCCTGCAACAATCATGACGGACAAAGTTGTTGCAGACAATGTCTACTTACTTCCATTAACATGCGAAAGTATTGAAGAAATTTTGCAAAAACACAACATTGACGCTGTACTTCCTACCATGGGTGGCCAGACTGCTTTGAACTTATGTATCGAAGCTTCTAACCTAGGTCTTTGGGAAAAATACAACGTAAAAGTTATCGGTGTTGATGTTGCTGCCATTGAAAAAACTGAAAACCGTGAAGAATTCCGTCAATTAATGGTTGATATCGGTGTGGGCGTTGCAACATCCAAAATTGCAAACTCATTCCTTGAAGGTAAAGAAGCGGCACAAGAAATTGGCTATCCGCTTGTTATACGTCCATCTTATACTCTTGCAGGTACAGGAGGTGGATTTGTTCACAGAAAAGAAGATTTTGACGCAGCCTTAAATAGAGGTTTACATGCTTCACCAACACACGAAGTTTTGGTAGAGCAAGCGGTATTGGGCTGGAAAGAATTTGAGTTGGAATTACTTCGTGATACCAACGACAATGTTATCATCATCTGTACCATTGAAAACTTCGATCCAATGGGTATCCACACTGGAGACTCAATCACTGTTGCACCGGGCATGACATTGTCAGACAAATGTTATCAAGACATGCGTAATCAGGCTATTCTGATGATGCGTTCAATTGGTACATTTGCAGGTGGTTGTAACGTTCAGTTCTCTGTAAACCCAGAAAACGAAGAAATTATTGCCATCGAAATCAATCCACGTGTATCACGCTCTTCGGCTTTAGCATCGAAAGCAACGGGTTATCCAATTGCGAAGATTGCTGCTAAATTGGCGATTGGTTACAACTTGGATGAATTGCAAAATCAGATCACAAAGACAACATCCGCATATTTTGAACCAACATTAGACTATGTGATCGTTAAGATCCCTCGTTTCAACTTCGATAAATTCAAAGGAGCAAACAAGGAATTAGGTCTACAGATGAAAGCAGTAGGTGAAGTAATGGCAATCGGCCGTACATTTATCGAAGCTTTACAGAAAGCTTGTCAATCATTGGAGACTGGCCGCGCTGGTTTAGGTGCTGACGGTCGTCAATGGAGAAACCTTGACGAGATCATGGACAGTTTGGAACATCCAAGTGGTGACCGTTTATTCCATATCAAAGATGCTTTCGAATTAGGTGTTCCTTTGGAATCTATCCGTAAGGCAACACGTATCGACAAATGGTTCTTAGTACAGATCCAAGAGTTGGTACACCTTGAGCAAGAATTACGTCGTTATCAATTGAATAATATTCCACGCGATTTCTTCATGACCTTAAAGCAAAAAGGTTATTCAGATGTACAAATCGCATGGTTACTAGGAAATGTAACAGAGGATCAAGTTTACGATCGTCGTAAGGAGCTAGGTATCAACCGTGTTTACAAAATGGTAGATACTTGTGCTGCAGAATTCCCTGCACAAACACCATACTACTATTCAACTTTCGAAGAAGAAAACGAATCAATCTCTTCAGATAGAAAGAAAATCATCGTTTTAGGCTCAGGTCCTAACCGTATCGGTCAGGGTATCGAGTTCGATTACTCCTGTGTACACGGTTTATTGGCGGCTAAAGAATGTGGTTACGAAGCGATTATGGTTAACTGTAACCCGGAGACTGTATCGACAGACTTCAATATGGCTGACAAATTATACTTCGAGCCCGTATTCTGGGAGCATGTACGTGAGATCATCGAATTAGAAAAACCAGAAGGTGTTATCGTTCAGTTGGGTGGACAAACAGCCCTTAAAATGGCTGAGCGTCTAGAGCAACTTGGCGTAAAAATCATCGGTACTTCATTTGAGAATATGGACTTGGCAGAAGACCGTGGCCGTTTCTCCGATCTACTGAAAGAATTGGAAATTCCATATCCAAGATACGGTGTGGCAACTTCAGCAGAAGAAGCATTACAAGTTGCAAACGAAGTTGGATATCCAGTATTGGTTCGTCCTTCTTACGTATTGGGTGGACAAGGCATGAGCATTGTTATCAACGATGAAGATCTAGAAAAAGCTGTTGTCAACTTGTTGAAAAACCTTCCTGGAAACCATATCCTGATCGACCACTTCCTGGATCGTGCAGAAGAAGCTGAATCAGATTCAATCTGTGATGGTGAAGATGTACACATCATTGGTATGATGGAACATATTGAACCTGCCGGTATCCACTCAGGAGACTCTTCAGCTGTATTGCCTCCATTTGGCCTATCACAAGCTGTTCAGGATAAAATGGAAGAATATTCCGTTAAACTAGCAAAAGCATTGAACGTAAGAGGTCTATTAAACATTCAGTTTGCTGTAAAAGGTGAAAATGTATATGTTATCGAGGCTAATCCACGCGCATCACGTACGGTTCCTTTCATCGCTAAAGCTTATGATGTTCCTTACATCAATATTGCAACTAAGGTTATGTTGGGTGTTAATAAATTGAAAGACTTTACAATAGAACGTAAACTGAAAGGATACGCGATTAAAGAACCTGTATTCTCTTTCAATAAATTCCCTGAAGTAGACAAGCAATTAGGCCCTGAGATGAAATCAACTGGTGAAGCAATTCGCTTTATCAAAGATCTTCAGGATCCTTATTTCAGAGAATTGTACAATCAAAAATCAATGTTTTTGAATGCACAATAAGACATATCAATAAAATAGAAAAGGCTTGCAAATGCAAGCCTTTTCTATTTTATATCTTTTACACAGCGGAAGCCAACATTATTTGTCGGACTGTTAACCTCCCCTTTTCCTCTGCTTCCGGCTTTATACCTTTCGCAATATTGATCATTGCAAAGAAATGACCCTCCCCGCTGAACGCGTTTTTCAAGATTTGGTTCCTGCGGATCATAAGAATCTTGTGGTCCTTTGGGGTTAGCAGTTGTACTATGCTGATAATAATCGGGTCTATAAAAATCAGCACACCATTCCCACACATTCCCTTCCATATCGTACAGTCCCAACGCATTTGCCTGAAATGATTTTACAGGCGCAGTCCCCTCAAAGCCATCCTCCTTTGAATCTTGTACAGGAAATTTTCCCTGGTAAATATTGGCGGTCCATTTACCATTAGGCTTCAAGTCCTTGCCCCAATAATACAAGTCATCGTTTGCATCTTTACGTCCTCTAGCCGCATATTCCCACTCCGCTTCTGTAGGTAATCGTTTACCTGCCCATTTCGCGTAAGCTGCAGCATCTTCATAGGCAACCTGAACAACCGGATGATTCATTTTATCCTTTATCGAGCTATTCGGTCCCTCGGGATGTTGCCAGTTTGCACCAGGGACATACTCCCACCACATCAGATAATTGTTTAATGAATTGAGTTCTTTAGGTTTGGAAAATACAGCCGATCCCGGAACTAACATTTTGGGGTCCACCCCTGGAAAATCTTTCGGATCCAGTTCCCGCTCAGCAACAGTTACATAACCTGTCTCCTTTACAAACTGCGCAAACTGTGCATTTGTGACCTCATGTTCGTCCATATAAAATGAGTTCAGTTGCACCTGATGTAAAGGCTTACTATCTTCAAAATTCGAACTTCCCATCAAAAATTTGCCCCCTTCGACTAATATCATCTTGTCCGTAGTCTTACTTTTTAACTGCGCAATTTGGGATTTTATCAGACCTGCGCGCGTAGGTATATTTTCCCCAACACAACAGGAAAGTGTATCCTTGGTGGAAAATAACGATAAACAGGTAATTAGAGTCAGATTGAATAACATAATTAAAGATAAACATAAAAGGGGAACAATAAAAAGTTCCCCTTCAATAAGTCATTTTATATAAGAGGGCTATACGCCCAGTTGTATATTTTCTTTTTTCGCTGATCTAGCACGAATAGGCGTATTTCCACCGCCTTTTAACGTGATTTCTACCGGCGTATTATTTTTCCATGCACCCTTTGTGAAATCCGGTACATCAACTGTTTTACAGTTCTTTTCTACAGATTCAAAACTCAATGGCACGATACAGCTCCATGAAGCAGCATCATAGACATCCTGGTCCAAAGGTAATCCGTTGCGCAAACAGTCTATCAGACGCCAGTCCATCATAAAATCCATCCCACCGTGTCCACCAACCTGTTTTGCCTGCTCACCAATATATTTTACCAATTCTGGTGTGTATTTATCGTACAGTTCTTTTAATTTCTGTTCTGTAATGAATTCATGGCCAAAAGCAATATTCTCCGTAGGGTACTTTTGCGCAAATCCTTTCGTACCGCTCAGTGTATGCAGCCTAGAGTAAGGTCTAGGAGAAGTAACATCATGCTGCAGCATAATCGTTTTTCCTTTTGCGGTGCGGATAAGCGTTGTATTCATATTACCACGGTATTTCTTTCCGACAAATTCCTGAAAAAAAGAATCCTTGGCCGCTAGCTCTTTTGCTTTTTCTCCCATCATAAAATCATTGGAAGACATTGCCACAAGATGATCCATCTTATCCCCTCTATTGATATTTAAGCATTGTGCCACAGGCCCAAGACCATGAGTAGGATATAGATTTCCATTTAATTTTATATTTTCTCTCAGGCGCCACATGTTATCATAGCCATTCTTTGCAAAATTAAGATCCAGCAAATCGTGAATATAAGCACCCTCGGCATGAACGAGTTCGCCAAACAAGCCTTGGCGCACCATATTCAATGTCAGCATTTCGAAGAAATCATAACAGCAATTTTCCAGCATCATACAATGCTTTTTAGTCGCTTCAGATGTCTTCACGACCTCCCAACAATCTTTGATCGTCAAAGCGATCGGCACTTCACAAGCCACATGATTACCCGCTTTCATCGCGGCAATACTCATCGGAGTATGATAATCCCAAGGCGTACAAATATAGACCAGATCGAGTTTCTCTTCTTTCAACAGGGATTTCCAACCATCTTCACCTGAATACGCTTTCGGAGCTGTTAGACCTTTCGATGTAACGATTTTTGTTGCGCGCTCAACCCGATCCGGATGTTTGTCGCAAAGTGCGACAATTTCGCATCCCTCAATAAAGGACAACCGTTCAACAGCACCAGGACCGCGCATGCCCAGTCCAATCACTGCTACTCTGACTTTATCAATTTTTGGAGCTGCATAGCCACACATATTAAACGACCCTGCTGCCGTATTGGCATTGACCAAAGTAGGAAGTGAAACAGCCAGTGATGACAATATTCCGGCCTTTTTTAGAAAATCTCTTCTAGAATCCATAATTTAAAGTTCATATAAATTTAAAGGGACCAATTGGTCCCTCTAAAAAATCACCTATTTTAAAACAAACTAAACAGTCAATAGAAAAATCCTTTTGGATTGGATTTATATTTGGTTCTCATGTAAGAACTTAATCTCTATAACAATAATATAACACTTTTTTCTAAATAAAAAATGAAACTTGAAAGCAATCGTTTGCTTAATCTACACAAACGATTGCCTAATTTTTTATCTTCGTTGTTTTTCAATCGATATTCACTAGCCACAAAGTTTTCAATAATGAAATCCTTGATGGGGATAACAGTCATCACAGCCGTTTACTCTAGCAGGGAATATCGAGCTGCATTTGCTATCGTTATACAATTGTAAATACACAAAGGTATAGCTGCAGGTATAATGTTATATTACGTTCCTGATCGGGATGTGTAAATAAGAAGATCAAGTTATGTGGTTAATGACATTTGCCAATAAAGCTTAATAATAGAGTAGAATAGCTGTATAGCATGTAATACTGAGAGCTATATCTGTAACCATTACCTGAATACTTCCCAACAGTCGGACAGCATATACAACTGCTTATTAAAAGTAGCTACTGCAAGGCCAATTGATATACAGCAATACGATACAGATGAAAAACAATATAGCTTGACAAGGATAGTAGCAGGACAGGATATCCCCCAATAATTACGAGTAGCCCTTGCAGTACTTACCGATATGTGGTTATAGGACACTGGTGAAAAGCAATAAGGTTTGACACGGTCAGTGAAGGCTGTATGAGTGCTGTCCACTGGATTACAATTCCCCTCGGCTACAAGGATGCTCCATACCACTGAGAACAGTGACAGTTGTGGTTGCAGGACTGCTACCGTTTGCGGAACAGCTACCGATGGGCCGGGCTCACCGATGGTCCTGTGCTGCGATAACCACTAGGCGGAGGATATGCCATAGCCTGTACATGGAAATACGGAAGTACTTAAACGAAAGAAGCCCTTGACTGTTTCCAGCAAGGGCTTCCGTGTAAAAAAAGGCACCGACCTAC
>NZ_JBNPWQ010000051.1:0-38321 GCF_050433745.1 Sphingobacterium sp. HSC-15S19 | reverse complement strand
AGATTGAAAAATAGGGGTCAATATCGAAATGATGAAAAAAGCTATGCTTGTACCACAGAAATCCAATCCTAAAATTTATTTAGGACACATATGGTTTTTTTTGATTAACATAAGTAGCGTATTTAAATTTTTTCGCTACATAGAGGGGCCGAAGGTAGTGCTATATTTTATTTTTTGTTATTTTATTTTTATTCGTTGCAGAACTTCATTGTAAGGTAAGGAGGCGCGTTGTAGGGAACTGGGCAATTAAAACTTTGGGGCTTGGTAAAAACTGACGCCTCTTCACCAGCATGTAAATTGTGCATTTGTTTAGGCGTTAAATAAACAATTTTTTGAATTTTGAGAGTGAGTTTCGGATTGGATTGATTGTTCTTTTTCATAAGTATTCAATTAAAATTTAAGATAAAAACCTGGTTTTTTTCGTCTTGCCGAAAAATATTGCCTCTTTTCTTCATTTCCCTTATTTTATTTGGAAACACCCTTAAGCCACATATATCTTCACAGTGAATTTTTTATCTACGATTCGCTTTTGCGTTTTTCCTTTTGCGTTTTTCCTTTTGCGTTCATCTTGATAAAAACATATAAAGTCTACCAATAATAAAAAACTGGGTGTTTAAGACTTAGCTGTAAATCTTCTCACGCTCAAAATTTTCTAAGATTTTGTAAAGGTAGTTTATTAATGAAAAATATTATTATTTCTAACCTTATGAAATAATGATTTGATATAGAATAATTCCTTAAATGTTATTAAAAAATAAATTATTGAAATTATCATGATTGGTCAGACTATCGACTCAAATCGAGATTTGAAAATTAAAAGCTGGGTTATTTTGGGACTCTGTGTTCTTTACTTTGCTTTAATCTTATGCACTGCTGTAGGTGTATTTCGTTCCTCACATCCAGACAATTCCGGGTTAAATAAAAATGAACGGATGTTAATTAATACAAACGGGGGTTTTTACCTGTATCCTTACAGATACTCTCTGATACATTTACCAAATCAATAAAGCTACTGTTGCCACGCTCAATTTTCATATTTGTATTGCTTTTCTTTATTCCCTTTTTCGTCGTTGAAGCATCTGCTCAATCTGAAAATGGAATTAACGAAGCATCCTTATATCTTGAAAAAAGAACAACTGAGTTGAATAAATATATCAGACGCGCAGATCGCATCCAGCAACGCCTGTTGGGCCGCCTGCAGCAAAAAGAAGCACGTATGCTGGCCAAGCTCGCTGCTAAAGATTCGGTTGCCTACAAGCAATACCTGAACCGCTCGATAAGCTTTGATTCGATTGCCGTTTTATCCAAAGACACTACCGCTCTGGCCCGTATGGCCAAGCGGCGTAATGCCACCGTTGATAGCCTGATAGGCATCGGGCAGTTTATGCATAACCAGGGCAATAAACTTGCTGCCTTGGAGGGCATAAGCGGACAAGCGTTGCCCGGTGGCGATTACAGCGGCAAGATCGCCGGACTGCAAGGCAAGCTAAATGCCCAGCAACAGGTTAAAGACCTGATCCGGCAGCGCATGCAAAGCCTTGAGCAAATGGCTGCAGGTGCTGGTATACCCGGTTTACAGGGGATACAAAAAGAGGTATACTATGCCCAGGAAAAAATGAAAGCCTGGCGTGGCCTGGCCGATGATCCCGATGCTGCCGAAGAAAAAGCGATGGAATACCTGCAGGGTATCGAGGGTTTTGAAAGCTATATAGGCAATAATAAAAATGGTTTGGGGAGTGGTTTATCAGCTGCCGACTTGCAAAACATGGGTTACCAAACTAAGGGACAGGTACAGCAAATGCTCAGTGAAAAGTTTGGTAACCTGCAAGTCGTGCAACAGGCAATGCAAGGACAGATAAAAGATTTCAGCAATCAACTGGGTAAGGTAACCGATAAAGTAAAAGAAGCCGGCAACCTGGCACGGGAAGCCCGGCAGGGTCTGCAGGAAGCGAAGGCCACCAAGGATAAACTGAAGCGTATCGAAAAGCCCGCCTTTCATAAAAACCCGGAACGCGGAAAGCCTTTCTGGCAGCGGCTGGAGCCACAATACAACTTCCAGACTACGCGCGCTACGCCCGACGGCTTACGGCCGGCAATGGTGGAACTGGGAGCCGGTGTGGCCTTCAAACATACGCCCAGCCTGAGTTATGGCATCGGCATTGCTGCCAGTATTGGCCTGGGCCAGGACTGGCAACATATCCGCCTGAGTTATGAGGGTATTAGTACGCGGGTGTATGCCGATTGGAAACTATTGTATGGCTTTAGCCTGCAGACCGGTTACGAACGGGCTTTCCGTCCGCAGGACCGTGCTTACCTGGAAGATAACAGGAATGATCCGCAGTCTGTCGTAGCGTCTGGCAATGCGCTGAAAGCGGCATTTGGCGGGCAACAGGAGGCAGCCTATCTCGGCATCATGAAGCGCTACCGCATCAGCAGCAAATGGAACGGCACCTTTATGGCGGGGTATAATTTCCTGTGGCAGCAAAGCAATTTAAGAACCCCGTTTATGCTGAGGCTAGGCTGGGGAAAATAAAAATTAAAAATAAATCCGCCAAGTCATGGCGGACCTAAATAAGAGTTTTACCACAAAAACAAATATCTATGCGTAAACGATTACTATGGCTGATGCTGCTGGCCTTATCCAATATGGCCTATGCACAACCTGCCGGAACTCAAAATCCGACGAAGCTCGACTTCAACATTCCCACACCGAATACCGCTGCATTCAATAAGTACGGCAATATCCCGGTGAATTTGTTTAGTGGTCTGCCCAATATCAGTGTTCCTATCTATACGGTCAATGCGGGTAAACATACTTTACCCATCGGATTGAGTTACCATGCTGCCGGTATCAAGGTCAGCGACCTATCGAGTGATGTGGGCTTGGGATGGAGCCTCAATTCTGCCTACACTATTTCCCGCGTGCTCCGTGGCAAGCCGGATGAGCGCGGATATGAGAGTCAGCAGGGCGCTTCATTAATTGCCAAGGCAAGTCCCTTCCTTTCTGTAAACAGCACGATAGATACCTTTAAAGCGGTAGCAGACGGCATATGGGATACCCAGCCTGATGAATTCAATTTCAACATTGGAAGCGCTTCCGGGAAATTTATCATTGGCAATGATGGTATCATCACAATGCCCGACCAGGATGTAAAGGTATCCTATACCAAAACGCCGGTTGAGCATGATTTTGTTTTTGTGCTTACCGATGCCCAGGGCGTGCGGTATTATTTCAATGATTATTCGACGACCAGTTCTGAAAGTTGTTCCGACTTTGGTGGCACGATGGATTATGCCTCCACCTGGTATGTTTCTAAAATCATTTATCCCGATACCAAGGATAGCCTGACGTTCAATTATACCACGGAACTGCAGGCAATCACCACGATTTCAGAAACGAGAAACTATGACTATGGCGACATTAATCCTTACCCGGTCAAATCATCTGTTTGCTCATCGACCGTACATGTTTTTGAAAAAAAGCTCAACAGGATCGTATTTCCAAACGGCAGGGTCAACTTTAACTACAACACGGAAAAGTATGAGGTAGCAGGTACTAAAGCCCTATCTAACATCGAGGTATATGACAATGGCAGCAACCTGGTGCGGAAATTCAATTTAGGCTATACTTACTACAACGATATTTCAACAGATCCGATGGCTAAAAAACTCCGGTTGGATTCCGTATATACCAGCGTAGGCAGTGAGCTAATCGACAGGTATAATTTTGGATACGACGACAATTCGATACCCGCCTATGGCTCATTTTCCCAGGATCATTGGGGCTATTATAATGGCTACTCCAATAGTACCTTGATCGAGGGTAAGACCTTTACAGATGGAACAACAACATTTGATGTTATCGGCGGTAACCGGGATGTAAATCCGCTCCATACTAGGCGAGGTATACTCAACAGGATCTATCATCCAACAGGTGGCTATACTTATTTTGAATACGAAAACAATACAGTAGGCAAGGATTGCGGAGAAAATAATTACCTCGCAGAACCCATATACAGCTATACCAAGTATACGGCCTTTTCCAGTTGTAAATACAATAGTGCGACGCAATACCAAAATGCGACTACTACATTTACCGCACCCAGTACGCAGACCGTCACCATTCAAGTTGAACGCAATACCTGGACCTGTGTAGGCAATACCAAAAATTTTATCCTTAAGGATCTGACGACGAATCAGGTGGTTGCCCAAGGGGTTAATAATGTAAATTACCAGTTTATAGCCGGTCACAATTACAACCTCTATGTAGAGGCTGATTGCCGTTATGCTGAGGCCAATATGTATGACTGTGAGGACCGGATCAGGGCTAGTGTGACTTTTCAAAACATTGTGGGTTACGATAAGAATAAATTCGTGGGTGGGTTACGGGTAAAGCGCATTACCGACTACGATCCCTATAGTGCTGTATCCAATGTTAGAACTTATGATTACAGTTTGCCGGGCGAGCCGGACCGCTCCAGTGGCATTGCCCAGATGAAACCGAATTACGAATCCAATTACCGGTATCGTTTTACGCGCCCCAATGGAACTAGCGGTTATGATCTCATTGACATTACTTCTTACGTCTTTTCCTCGCTGGCCAATAATACTGCCCAGAACAACAGCAGTCCGGTAGCTTATAGCTATGTAAGGGAGACCTATGGCGCCAACGGCGAAGGTGGTAGCATATTGTACAATTTCAGCACGCCCTACCATAAATGCGAGATCAATTATCCTTTTGCCCCTGCCACAAGCTACGCACACCGTAACGGGCAGCTGCTTACTGCGCAGACCTTCGATAAGAATAACGTATTGCTCCGCAAGGTGGAAAATATCTACAGTTACCAGCTGGGCGGTTCGGTTAACGGTTGGAAAACTGCATATTCGGTCAATAAAGCCAATACTGAAGTGAAGGAGGTTTACAAATTTCGCGGGGAATTATATAGTTACCTGGGTGAAAAGGTGCGCCTGGTCAAATCAACAACAACTGACCTGACAGCCACGGGTTCGCTAATAACGACCACCTACCAAAACTATTTAGGCAGTAGTAACTACTATCCTTACCAAACCCTTACCCTGCAACCGGACGGCGCCCAGGTAGAACAAACGACCTACCTGTCTTCCGATTACAACACCAGCGCTTTGACAAGCCCTTTCCGTGCGCCCCTGGCTCTTAAATACATGAGCGAAAATCATCTCACCGCCTATCCCGTTGAAACTTTTACAAAAGTAGACGGTAAAGTAGTTTCTGGCAGTTTGACAGAATATGAGCTGAACGAGTTCCAGGGCTATAAAGTGCGTCCAAAGCGGCAATACAAATTACAGGTGCCTGCGCCCCTGACTACGTTTACACCCATGAACCTGTCGTTATCTAATGCCGGACCTTTCTTATTGAAAGATCCGAAATACAGCCTGGAGCTTACGTACCGGGCGTACAACGAGAAAGGCAATCCTGCCCTGATGTATGGCAACGGCCAACAAAGTATTGCCCTGATCTGGGGACATGACTTTAGTTACCCGATAGCGAAAGTGTTCGGTGATAGTTTATATAAGATCGGCTTTACCAGCTTTGAACCCGATGCCGCAGGCAACTGGTTGTATAACGAGGGGAATACCACTGCATCGGATAATGCCACAGGTAATCGTTGTTACATCTTATCGAATGGCGACATCACCTGGAATCCCAATGCATTGGCTGATATTCCGGGTTCGGAAGTAAGCGGTACACCCGTTAACGGCGGATTCATAGTTTCCTATTGGATAAAGAACGGCAATGCCCTGGTCAACGGAACAGCGCCCTATACAACGGGATCAACTGCAAACGGCTGGACCTATTGCGAACACAATATTTACAACCCAACAGGCGTCACCGTTACCGGAAGCGGATATATCGACGAGCTGCGCTTACACCCGATGAGCGCCACTATGGAGAGTTATACCTATGACCTGTTTAAAGGGATAACCAGCGGCAGCAATGCAGCGGGCCATATCTCCCGCTTCGAATACGATGTCTTCGGCAGGCTCGTCCAGGTAAAAGACGAGCAGGGCAATATCGTTAAACGCAATACCTATCAAATGCAAGCGGCACAATAATCCTGTTCTGCATCATTACTAAACGGCGTCTGCCATATTAAAATACTTATCTCATGCGTATTTCGCTCCAATATAAATTTACCGTAGCCCTGCTGTATCTCGCAGGCTCCCTGCAAGCGCAGCCTGTTGCACCGGCATCCAATATTCCTATCGTGGAGCCGGTCCAGCCAAACCCTTCATTTTTGTATTTAGGCCTGGAAAATATTACAGGTCAGACTAAATTCAATTACATACAAACGCAGGTACCCGATCAGCCCATACAAGCATGGCCTTCGGTTATCAATAATACCCGCTTCCGCCAGGTAACAGACTATTTTGATGGCCTGGGAAGACCTTTGCAAAGTGTTAATATGCGTGCCCACCAGGATGGCTACGACATCGTTAAGCACAATGTCTATGATGCACTGGGAAAAACAAAGTTCGATTACCTGCCCTTCGCTGTTCCGGCTTCCATGGTCCCCACGCAAAACGGCAAGATCAAGCTGGATGCAAACGATAAGCTTCGGGCCTTTTACGACCAGGCAGCACCCGACGAACCGCCTTATAGCGTAAATATCGATGACGATTCCCCCCTGGGACGCATGATGAAGACTATGGCGCCGGGGATTGCCTGGGTTGGTAATAATCGCGGCAAAACGAACTACTATCGTACCAATAATGCGATCGAAGAAGTCCGCATCTGGACGATCGGTGATGCCAATACGGATTTTCCTAAAAGCGATTACTATTTCGCCACGGACCAGCTGGACGTTACGGAAAGTACCGACGAAGACGGAAAAAAACAAAGAACCTATACCGATAAATTCGGTAGAGTGGTACTGACCAGGAGCCTGATGACTTCGAGCCCTGGCGCTGGTCATACCGGCTTTGCCAACACTTATTATGTATACGACAAGGCCGGCCGGCTGCGTTTCGTGATCCCGCCTAAGGCTGTAGATCTCATGAATACTGCCGGCAACTGGAATGCTAGCGCCGTGCCTGATCTGCTCTTCAGCTATTTCTATGACAAAAAAGGACGTGCAGTAGAAAAGAAGATCCCGGGTAAAGCCCTGGAGGAATATGTGTACGACGACAGGGACCGCCTGATCTTTAGCCGGGACGGTAACCAGCGTCAAAATGGGCAATGGGCATTTACCATTTACGATACGAGGAACCGCCCGGTTGTAGGCGGCTTAGGGGCATTCACCTCACCGCGCGATGTGTTGCAGGGCCTGGTGGACGATCCGGCCGTTCAATACCCGGCTCCGGACATGTGGGGATATATCAAGGACTACAACCTGTACAACAATTACCCAACACAAATAAACGGGGCTACGATACTGTCGTATACTTATTACGATAACTACCAGAATGCATCGGGCATTGGTTATCAGTATAACCGCTTTAATGGCCAGCTGCCACCGGCATCCAGGCCGGAGCTGGTTCCGGTAGCCCAGGTAGCTTCGACCATGACGCGTGATTTAGTAACAGGCAGCAAAATTGCCGTTCTTGATCCTGAAACCAACCAGGTAACCGCCTGGCTCAATACCGTTAATTTTTATGACGATAATGGCCGGATGATCCAAACCATAAAAGAAAACCTGAATGGTGGCCGGGAGATCACTTCCAATATTTATTATTTCCAGGGCATGTTATGGCGCACCATCAGGCATCACGAGAATGCTAATGCAGAACCCATACCGGGCGCAAATGACGGAGCGATTACCGTATTTGATGTTGCAAAAACCTATGAACGCAATATCGGGCTTGCCGGTGGTAACGACGCGGTTAAAAAGATTACACAAAGTATAAACGGGGGGGCGCTCTATAACCTTGTCGATTTTAACTACGACCATTTAGGGCGCAATACCACCAAGAGCATGAATATCGGCGTGGTGCTTAACGAGTACAATATGCGCGGATTTCTGAACCATATCAATGCCGAAGACCGGACCAGCTATCCTTTCAAACCGATCTTCGAAGAAAAACTCTACTACGATACCGGCTTCGCCAGCAAATTGTATAATGGCAATATAACAGGTATCATCTGGAACGGATCGGATGGCGAGAAACGAGCTTATGGATATAGTTACGATTTAATCAACCGGCTTACGCATGCAGAATTCAGGCTTAAGTCAGCAAATATGTGGAAGAATGTAGTAAAGGATTATACCGTATCCAATATCAAGTATGACCTCAATGGCAATCTTAATGCGATGATTCAAAAAGGCTGGGATCCTACCACCAATGCTATCGTAAATATGGATAAGTTGACCTACGCTTACGCACCTGCCTCCAATAGGCTTATAAAGGTCCAGGACGATGGCGTTGCTTCCAGTTTGCCGGACTTTAAAGACGGCGCCAATGTAGCTACCGAGTATTTCTATGACCCCAATGGGAATATGATTAAGGATCTCAACAAAAATATCTCGGACATAAAATATAATCACCTCAATAAACCGGTTCAAATAAATGTAACCGGGCAAGGAAAAATTAATTATTTTTACGATGCGTCGGGCAGCCTTTTAAGAAAAGTGATATCCGGTAATAGCAATGCCACCTATGATTATTTTGGTGAGTTTGTGTACAAGGATAATGTGTTACAATATATCGTTAATGAAGAAGGCCGGGCCAGGCCTATAGCCAATGATACCAGTAATAATCAAACGCGGTTTGTGTACGATTACTTTGTAAAAGATCATCTGGGCAACGTGCGTAGTACCGTTACTGCGGCGCCGATCAGCAGGGACTATATGGCCAGGCACGAAATTGCTACTGCCAATTCGGAGCAATTGGTGTTCGATAATATACCCAGTGTGCGGGATGGTAAACCAGTAAGTACAAACCCTGAAGATGTAAAAGCGGCCCACTTAGTGGCTGAAGATCCGAATATGCGTATAGGCACGGCTATTATGCTCAAAGTAATGCCGGGAGATAAGTTCACGATCAATGCAGAGTCTTATTATGAAGGCATCGTAAAAGACAATCCAACCGTATCCGGCGCCGACCTTGTAGCCTCCCTAATGGGGGCATTAATGGGCGGCAGTACCTATACCGGCATACCGGTATCCGAATTGCCGGAAAACCTGGCTACAGTAAAAAGGATCTTATCCAATCCCGAGCTGGCAACGGTCATGGACCAGGTACCTGTAATCAACCAAAACCCAGAGGCGCCGAAGGCACACTTAAATTATATGTTCTTTGATGACAATATGCAGCTTGTACCGGGGCTTAGCGGTAAGTTCCAGGTGCCTGTAAACAATGGCGGTGGTTGGCAGGTGGTAGATCCGGGTAATATTTGTAATTGTACACCTGCAGGGCCGGGAACCTCTGGTTGGGTGGTGATCTATGTAGACAACCAGACCATCGGTAAAGATGTATGGTTCGATAATATTCATATCGAGCATTATAACAGCAAGGTGCTGGAAGAAAACCATTATTACCCGCACGGCTTAACCCTGAATACGATGAGCACCGGGCAGAGTAATTTACCGGGACAGCCATATAAGTATAATGGTAAAGAACTCGAGAAAACCTACGGGTTAGAAATGTATGATTATGGCGCCAGGATGTACGATCCGCAATTAGGAGTGTGGCATGCTCCCGATCCTATGGCGGAAAAATTTGCTTATGAATCACCTTTTGTTTATGCCGGTAATAATCCGGTACGAAATATTGACCTGGGAGGAAATTTAAAACTACAATATAATGCTGAGGAGTTAAGAACAATGGGCGTGAGTAGATCGCAGATAGAAACATTTAGAACAATTGTCAATAATGTTGGTAATTTGCTAAACAATAACCCCCTAGCGTTAGAAGCGATTGTAAATACAACAGGATTTACTGCTGAAAAGATAATCAATGACTTGAGACCTGGGGAAGGACCAATTGTCGAATTCTCACTAACTGGAGACGGCGGTGCGGCAAGTTCAGATAGGTTTGTGATATCACCAAAAGATATACAATACCTTCAAAATATTGATCCTGCAAATCGCGAGGCATATAATCAACAATTGCTTGGAATAGGATTAACACTATTACACGAATATGGTCATCATGGCGATAAAGTGACAAATGATGGAAATAACACAGGCCAATACATTACAAAATTTCAAGAAAGAAAAATAGGAAATAAAACAGAACGAAATTATGATTCAGACAGAATTGGCGGAAAGAATAAAAAAACAGGTAAACAAGGTTATAAAACATCACTTACAGGACATAGGGGTACCGATATTGAAGTTGTAGGATTTGGGGTTGAAGTGAGATACAATTATGGACAAAATGTTATTTTGCCAAATGCCAAGTATTCTGAAACTACTTCAACAGAAAATTTACCTACACCTCCATCAGAATTACCTGAGAATGTGCGAGGAGATAATATTAGGCAAACTCTACTAAACACACAATAGATTATGAAAACCTCAACCTTAATGAAGCTTTTGGCATTATTTTTTTTAATATCAGGAGAGAGCTATGCTCAGTCTAACTGTCAACTATTCAAAAGTATAATTGATACTTTGTCTCTAAGAAATAATACGGTAAGAGTAAACGCAGATAGTTCAACTTCAGTCCCTATTAGTCCCTTTAGCGATACTGTTGAGCCAAAGAAAACGAAAATCAAAATTTTTCCAGCTAAAATTTTTATAGAAAAAAAAACCTTAGAAATTCCAGATTCTGAAGTATTGAAGAAAGTTATAAATTACACGAATCTTAAATCAATAAAGAATAGAAAATTTATTGCACTGAAAAATGACAGCTTTAAATCATGTATTGAAAATAATAAGAACTTTTCTTATGAATTATTATCGGAAGTAGATAATCAGAATTTCGATTTTTCTAAAAGAGAGGTTGGAGTAGTCAATGGAATCGAACAGATACTACCGAAGCAAAAAATTGCTTTTTCAAACATATTAATTTCAAAGGATAAAAATTGGGCTGTATTGTATGCAATTTTCCAGGAAGGGTTAGCGAAAGGATATACTTCAAATTGGATTATTGTTTTGAAAAACGAAGGTAAGCAACTTCACACGGCATGGACTGTTTACGAATTAAAGGGGTTTATCCTAGAATAATTTGATATAGATCATAAATAGTTCCTAGAAGAGTAGTTCAAACAGGTTTGACTTGGGAAATTGAAAACGTCGTTGGTCGACCTCAATATTAGCATTTTTTTCTTCCAATATTTATATGAACAAAAGCGTGCTAATCAATGTCACGCTTTTGTTCCAATCTTCTCATGTTTAAGTCATTTCGTAATTAACTAAATGCTCTTTTGGTAATGGAACGACATGTTCAGTGGTGTAAAAACACCCTGTTGCTATTGCTTTGCCTTCAATTACCGTATGTATCAAGGTCCCAACACTCTGATTGGCAAAACATAATGGAAAAATTATACCAAGGAAAAGAAAAGGGATCGAGGAAGGTTAGCATAGTAAGAGAGTGGAAAAAGCATATTTCAGAATCGGGTTTGGATAGCTATTATCGGCATACTCTTGCACTGAACCTGAGGCTAAACACCAATGGCTGGAGCGGCGGCCTGAGTTATCTCCGCAACGAAAGCCCCGGTAAAAAAGTGATCTGGCAACTTTACTTTTCAGGACTGCAACACGAAAAGGAAGTAAAGCAACAGCGCAGGGCAACGACCTATAATTACCTGGCAAAGAATACGTCCTATAGCCTCGGTAAGATCTATAATGCCTATACTCTGCAACTGGCATATGGCCGGGAGCAGATTCTATTCCCCGCCCTGATCGACGGCAACCTATCGCTAAGCTTGCGTTATGTAGTAGGTCCGGCGCTGGCGCTACTTAAGCCTTATTACCTGAACCTTTTGTATGTTTCCTATAATCCCGAAGAACTTGCCTATTCCCAAAGCGAACACTTTAACAACGAGAACGCAGACAAATTTCTGAATCCCGCATATATTCTAGGCAGCGACAAATGGAGCAAAGGCTTGGGGGAAACCCGGCTTATTCCCGGCCTGTTTGCAGAACTCGCAATAGCTCTTGAACCCGGCAGGCCGGAATCGTTTGTGAAAACCATTACCATGGGCGGCAACGCTGCGTTCTACACCAGCAAAATTGAAATGATGGCCGAGCGCAAAGCTTATGCCTATCAGGCCTGTTTCTTTGTTGGTCTTTCCTTTGGTAAACGCTGGCGTGCGACACGAAGTCGCTTTTAATAAGTGAATGGCCTGTAAGCCATTCCCGGTTAGTGTCCAAAACCGGTTCTCACTTCCCACGTGGGAGACCAGTAATGATCTTTTGCGAAAGCTGGGATGAAAGCCCAAGGAAGCTCCAGCCATCAGGAGTGACCGGGCAAGGGAAAGATCGGACGGGTGAACGCAAGTGAATTTCCAAAGGCTCCGTAATTGCCAACACTGGAAGGTGGTATACAACAGTGGATGGGTCAGGAAAATGTTCATTCCAGCGAGCATTTTAAAGACGATCTCTTCTCCATCGGAGATTGTTAGGACACCCAAGACCCCGGAGTATAGGGAACATCCCCCCCGGTCGCATCTTATCAATGCGGAACGTGGTAACCCCGATGAAGTCTCGAAAGAGTAAGTAAACCGTAAGGAATACCTAATTCTTCAGCGGGCGTAGGAGGTTCTGAAAAGCGAAAGCTGTCAGCTGAAAGGCAACGGGAACAAATAACCGGACAGATAGGGCTACGAAAATAGGGATACCCAACCTGAAAAGGTGCTGACGCAGAACTGGTGAATCTCTTGAATTGAAAGCGTAAAAATTTCTTAACCAAAGGAAAGTTAGATGCAGATAACGACTGCAAACAGAACAATGGGACAAACGGACTGGCATTCCATTAATTGGAAGCGGGCAAACCGTTCTGTTAGAAATTTGAGACAAAGGATATTCAAGGCAACTCAAGCTGGCGATATTAACAAAGTACGCCAGCTACAAAAACTCATGTTGCGTAGTTATTCCAATACATTAATATGTGTAAGGAAAGTTACGCAGGTAAACGCCGGTAAACACACACCAGGTATGGATAAAGTTGTTATCAAAACACCCAAAGCCAGGGAGGAATTAATAGAAGCAATTCATTCTTACCAACCTTGGCGTAGCTGTCCTGCCCGCCGTGTATATATACCGAAACCGAATGGCAAGCAACAACCGCTGGGCATTCCTACTATACTGGACAGAACTCATCAGGCACGCGTTAAGAACGCATTAGAACCCCAATGGGAAGCCTGCTTTGAAGGCTCCAGCTATGGATTTAGACCCGGCAGAAGTTGCCACGATGCAATTATGGCGATCTACTCGCTGGCACATGCAGGAAGCAGAAGACGGTGGATTGTGGATGCCGATATTAAGGGCGCGTTTGACAATATAAGTCACGAGTTCCTACTGAAAGCCATCGGGAACTTTCCTGCGAAAGGATTAATCAAACAATGGTTGAAAGCGGGATATGTTGACAAAAATGTGTTTTATGAAACGAACTCTGGCACACCACAGGGTGGTATCATAAGTCCACTCTTAGCAAACATTGCCCTTCATGGCATGGAAGAGATGTTGAAGATCGTGCGATGGGGATGTAAAAAGACCAACGCCGGAAACCGGGCATTGGTGAGGTACGCAGACGATTTTGTTGTCTTTTGTGAAAGTGAAGAAGATACCCTACAAGTTATTGAAGACTTAAAGATATGGCTATCAAATCGTGGACTATCCTTATCAGAAGAAAAGACACGTGTAGTACATATTACGGAAGGATTCGACTTTCTGGGATTTAATATTCGTCAGTATACACAAGCCTCTGCACGCAAAGGGGTTAAACTGTTGATCAAGCCAAGCAAAAAATCCGTCCTAACTTTAAAAGATAACCTACGTATTCTTTGGAAACATCTCCGAGGGGCAAGACCAATAGCAATAACGGTAAAGCTTAATCCTATTATTCGGGGCTGGGCAAACTATTATCGTATGGCAAATGCTTCAAAGACATTCAGCTACCTTGATACACATATGTTCAACAAGGCTGTGCGATGGGCTAAAAGCACTCACAATAACAAATCATGGAAATATATTACAAAAAAGTACTGGGGACGATGGAATAAGGCATGCAATGATAAGTGGGTATTCGGTGATAAGAATACTTTTCTATATAAATTCTCGTGGGTTAAGATAAAGCGTCACGTACAGGTAAAAAGCAGATCATCTAAAGATGACCCTGCCTTGAAAACCTACTGGGAAGATCGAGAAGCCAGGAAAGGACGCAATCTAACCAAAGAGAAGCAGATAATTGCCTTCTACCAGAAGTACAAATGCCCCGTATGTCATGAATCCCTGTTCAATGGTGAAGAACTTCACGATCATCACATAATAGCTGACAAAAAGAACATTGAGAGAAATCTACTAAAAAATAGACGAATGCTGCATTTATTCTGTCATCAGAAGGTGCATTTTACCAACTTGCCAGACGCGACCAAAGACATGAGGGAATTACTAAAATGAGAAGCTTTATGATTTGCTTGAGCCGTATGCGGTGAAAGTCGCACGTACGGTTCTGAGGGGGGAAAGGGATAGTAATATCCCTGACCTACCCGACGTTAAATTATCATCATTTGAAGAACAGCCTTAAAGTACTTTTTGTGCTACTGCTTGTGGCTCTGTTTTGTCTTTACAAAACATACGCCCAGGCTCCGGGTGTGGCGTACAACCGTTTCCAGTATAAACGCTATAAATGGAAGGTATTGCCGGTAGGCGCCTTCCGGGTTTACTACCCGCAGGGTTATGATAGCCTGGCCAGCTTTACTTCGGTACAATTGCCGCTGATTGCCGAAAAGGTAAAAAAGGAAATGGGTGTCCCGGTAAAAGCTACACCCAATATTATCCTGTACCCGGCCATCGACCAGTTATATACTTCCAATATCGGCTTGAAGGGTGAAGGGCATTTGCCGTTCCCGACTATATACCTGAAAGGCAGTCGCGTTACGCTGGCCTTCGATGGCTCGTATGAGCACTTCCGTACCCAGCTGGCCGGCGCATGGGCGCGGTTATGCTGGGAAGAACAATTTCAGAATGACCTGGAAGAGCAGGCTCTGTCGAGACGGCAACTAATGCCGGCCTGGTTCCGCGAAGGGGCTATCGTCTATTTCGCCCGGGGCTGGCGCCTGGTTGATGAAGATAACTGGTTATCGCTGCAGGGCGGCCGGCAGGACTGGGAACAACTAAGCGCGGCGCATCCGGAACAGGCAGGGCAAGCTTTTTGTTATTTCCTGTCGCGCAGGTACCGGCCCGATGCTGCCCGGCAACTGGTGTTCCAGTTGCGCAAAGGTAAATCGCTGAGCCGCGCCGTACGCCTGGTGGCCAAGCGTCCGCTCGATACCCTAACCCAACAATGTCTTCGTTTTTACCGGGAACGTATGGATACAACGCTATCCGCAACAGATACGCTCCGCGACCAGCTGTTGCAGGCGCATAAAGGCAGTAAGCTGCAAAGACTGCTATACAGCGCCGATGGCAAGCAGGTGGCTTATGTAACCGAAAAGGAGCACAAACGCCGGCTCTATATTACGAGCATCACAGAATTACAACAGCTACAGCAAAGCAAATCTGTACAGCGCTACCTGTTGCCGCCCTGGATGGAGGATCACGAGGCCGATCCTTATCCATTGCTGCATTGGTCCGAAGCGGATAAACAATGGTATGCGGTACAGCCGGAACAGGGCTGGGTACAGGTAAAACGTTATGGCGCCGGTGGCGCCTTGATCGACCGGCATAAGCTGTATGGGGTAGATGGCGTAAGCGCGATACTGGGCTGGAGCCGCGATCAGTGGCTGATGGCCGCGTACCGTAAGGCTAAAAGCGATATTGTCGTGTATAACGCCGCCAGTCTTCGGTTCAGCCCGCTTACCGAGGACCCGGAAGATAATACGGAACCCGCATGGGACGCAGGTCGTACCCAATTGCTTTACCGTTCGGGTTATCCTTCCGATAGCCTGTATCATGCAGACAGCATAACCAAGCCCTATGGTATTTACAGTAAAACCATAACGGGTATAAAAGGTAGTGCCAAACAGGCCGACCGGCTCCTGTGGCGGGATACAGCTTATGTTTCGTTTCACGATCCCCAAGGGTTGGCCGGTAACACGATCCGTTTACAACAAAGCACGACCGGTAGTTTGCAAGACGATACTTTAAGCCCGGGTCAATATCCGGCCGCAGTGCCTGGTAATCGTATCCGTCCCTGGTTGCGCGACTACCTCGCAGATAAGCGGCGACAGGATAGCCTGGCGGCCCTGGAGCGGCAATGGAAAAAAGACGAGGAATCTTCTTTCCTGGGTGGCGTGCTGAAAGGTAAGGATAGCAAAGGCGCTGCCAGCCGCCAACGGGACAGCCTGTTGCGGGCCCTGGCCTATACACCGGCCAAAGTAAGGCCTTATGTCCTGCAATTGTACAGCGCTTATTTCTCGGCACGCATCAACAACGATTATTACATCAACCGGATGCAGCCTTACCAGGGCTACCTGGGCTCTTTTAAATTCCCGGAGGTAGGCGCTATGGTCAACGGCGGTTTTAGCGACCTGTTCGAGAATCACCATTTCAATATCGGTTATCGTATGCCTGCGGGCACCGAAGGCAGCGACTTTTTCTTCCGTTATGAAAATACTGCGAAACGCCTCGACTGGCATGTCCTGTTTTTTAGGAAAGTAGAAAGCCTGCAACCCGATGCACAACGCGACTGGAAGGACGAACAGGGAAGGCCTTATCCGCAGATGGCCAAAGTAAAGACCCACTATTATGAACTGGGTGTACAATACCCCCTGCATTACGACTGGTCTATAGGTTTTACCGCGGCTGCGCGCCGCGACCGTACGGTATTCCTGGCCTCCGACCGTTATAGTCTTAACTTCGAGGCGCTGCAACAATGGTGGAGCATCAATACGTTTACCGTATCTGCAAACAAGCTCCACGCCCTGAGTCCCTTCCTGTATAAAGGCTGGGATGCCCGGCTGCTGACCGATGTGATGGTATCGACGGGTAAACAGGCCACCCTGTTGTATGCTACAGCACTGCGTTTCAGCTATCACCAGCCCCTGTACCGTGATATTAATTTTGTACTGCGGGGCAATGTGGGTCATAGCGGCGGACAAAGCCAGGTGCTCTATAACTTTGGCGGGGTAGATAATAACATTGTGCCGAGAACGGATACTACGGTGCGTTTTAAACAGGAGGCGCCTTACGCATTCCAGACCCTGGTAACGCCTTTTCGCGGATACCGGCAGAACAGCCTCTATGGCGGTAGTTATGTACTGTTCAATGCCGACCTGTATATCCCTTTATTCAGCCGGCTGATACCCTTGCGTACCGGGTTCTCCGCATTGAACAACCTGCAGCTCGGGCTCTTCACCGACTTTGCAGCCACCGCAAGGAAACAGGACCACTTGCCCGCAGCACCTACCCATTTGCAGTCTTTTGGTTGCAGCGCCCGCACCATACTGGTGGGTTACCCTATCCGTTTCGACCTGGCCTGGCCGCAGCAGGGCTTTTCCGCACAGCCGGTATGGTATCTGTCGTTCAAATTTTAGCTCTCTGACTTTCGATCCTTCCTTTAACTTACCCGCTAAAACAACAACACCCATTTTATTCATGTTCTAGTTCGTAATGAGAACATAGGACACTAACTGAAAAATTTCCTCTAATCCTATCTAAGGATTCATTGAGGGCAACTCATTCCATCCTTAAAATAAAGAGCTTAAAAAGAATTCAGATTTATGCATATGCTTAAATGTCTCTCAAATGACACAAAAAATAGTCACCCTGCTCTTCGATATATTGCAAGACATAGTTCTCTTTATCTTTACCGAGTTCGATTTTGAAAATTCCTTTCTCTTTCAATCTAAACCTTCCTTCCGGCAATGTTTTAAAAATGTTATCTAATGACGCTGCATTTAATAAAGGATAGGTGGCCGCGTATTTGGTAACGATAAAATTTATCTTCGATTTATGTGCAATAATTGCAATGATTTCATCAATATCAATTCTTACCAGCTGTCCATGTTAAAAAACAGCAATATCTTTAGCAGTTTTACCCGATGATTCTTTTAAAAATACCAATATATCCATATAAAATAGGAGCAGAGCCATATTAAAAAGAAACGACAGTTCATATACCATTGCTATAGAACGATCCCCTAAAACAATCCCTGCCGGTCCGGATAGCAAGAAGGTTATGCCAACTGCATGAAGCAGTTCAATTATGAACAATAGGGGTAGTGTTAAACCAAAAATGATCTGTGCAAAGATGAGCTTTCTCAGTCTGTTTGCGGAAAATCGGAATTTTTGGGACCACCAGAGATGTGTACGATAAATGTACTCCAATAGAATAAGTGTACAAATACAGATAATCCCTTTAATTCCCCAATAATTATTCTCTGCTATATTTTTACCGGTATTTATATAATCAAAGTCCATCACTAAGAAACCGGCCAGAATTGCGATAATCAGCCGAACAAGAAATGTTGGATATTCCTTTAGATTGGCAGCACGTTTTATTAGAAGAGATCTGATTTTCATTCGATTTAAAATTGAGCCCGGACGACAATTGAATTATTAGAAGATTACGTCCTCAGGACGCCAAAGCAACAGGTAACGTATTAAAAAAAAATATCTGTATTTTGTAAGGCAGCTCCCCGTTTTGATAAAATACGCGCAACGACAGGCCCCATTACTTCCTGCAAATTTTCTTCATAGCAGGGTTATTGTATAAATTCAAACTCGCCTTCGATCATTTTTCCGATGGTCGATCTGTTATCACCTGACATATATATGACTTCAATATCCAATTCAGCCTTTAGTTTTCGGGCAAGTATTATTCCGTTCATCTGAGGCAAATTATGTCCGTAATTAAAATGTCCGGCCGGCTTTCACTGTCAAGAATCTCTTTCATTGCTACATTGGGATCGGTAGCCGTTCCCGAGACCTTGAATTCTAAGGCCAGGATCTCCTTCTTAACATGGTTGACATTGAAGCCCATATCGTCAACTATATAAACGCTGATTAATTGTGACATTTAAAAGGATTTTAGGATTTTGAAAGTTATGATTCGAAAAATCTATTGATCTTATTATATGGCAATTATGAGGTTAGTCCTGTAAAATTACATATTAAAATTAACTCGCGTATCAATTCTCACCCTTACAAAACGCCTTTTGGGGTGGAGAATCTGACTTTCTACGGAATTATTTTTTGCATTGTCATCACAATGGTATATTTCGATATGAAAATGAATGACTCTAAATTAACTCTCTCGAACAATCTGATCTTCAGGGCACCTAGGTTAAGTTTAAATGCAACGATGGCAGATTCCTGGCTTATTCTCAAAGAAGCTATTGCGGATTCTTCTCCAGAATTTTATAATCTTATAAAACAAGTTGAGGTAGCTTCTGAATTAGAGGCGCTGCAGCTTAATATTCAATATACAGTTTGGAAGTATTTTAACCGTGCAAAATTTCGGTCCACGCCATTTGGTTTGTTTGCCGGATTCGGCACTGCCTCTTTTGGGAGTAAAGATTGCCAAGGTTCGATCGTTCTAGACCATTTCCATCCTCATACATTTACAGAATGGGATATAAATGAGTCAAAAGGTCCTGTTAATTTAGAAAATCATACCATTATCATTTCCAATAACACTTTTTACCGTTTAGGCGCCGACCTCAGGTATATTCGCAGGGAGGTTGCTGATTTTGAACTTTGTCAGATACCTTTCGATAAAACCTTATACGCTATTTTAACCTACTGTTCCAACAAGCAACGTTATCAGGACATAATTGGTACTTTTTTACCACTTTTTGATGACGGGCAGGAACTGGAAGAAACCATTCAGCATCTGGTTCGCATTCAACTCCTGTTACCGGAATATGCGGCCAATGTCATTGGCCAGGATTATTTTAAAAGAGTTAATTTTGATGCAGCCTCCGAAAAAAGCCAATACATTCTCTCAGAAATTATCACCTCAAATAGATGCATTAGCAGAAAACATTTTGAGCACCTCCCGCGGGCAGTCACTATCCTAAACAATATATTTCCGCTGAAGGAGAACAAGAACTTATCTCGCTTCATTAATGATTTCTCAAAAAAATTTGAATTAAGAGAAGTTCCGATTATGATCGCACTCGATCCTGAGGTTGGTGTCAGCTATGGTGATCTGGAAAATACTGAAGGCGGAAAAGATCTGATCGAAAGTCTAAAAAAACAGAGCAATCATAACGAGAACATCAATCCCGACCCATTTAAAAAAGAGTTTTTAACAAATTTAACTTTCTCAAAGCCTTCTATTGATCTCGAAACGGTTCAGGGAATAAACAGTGTCCCAAACTTGCTACCTAATACATTTACCACCCTCTTAAGCGATGCAGGGGGTATGTTTTGTATTGAGGCCCTGGGCGGTGCAACTGCAACTGCTATGGCAGGCCGCTTTACTTTGGCAAGCCAAGATATATATACTGCCTGCCAGGATATAAAAGAAAAAGAAGAATCGGCAAATCCAGGAGTTCTCTTTTTTGATATTGGATATCAATCAGAGGGCCATATTGACAATATCAATAGGCGGCGATCTATTTATGATCATCAGGTAAGTTTCCTTGATTATGACACCTCCAAGGAGCCATTGTGCTTAAATGATATTTTGGTTTCAGTATCCGCAAATGAAGTTATTTTGCGATCAAGGACCTTAAATAAAAGACTGATTCCCAAAATGAGCAGCGCATACAACTACAGCAGATCCGACCTTTCGGTATTCAGGTTCTTATGTGATCTGCAGCATCAGGGTTTACGCAACAATTTAAAACCCGATCTAATGGAGATATTTCCAGGTTTAGATTTCTATCCACGAATTCAATATAAGAATCTTATCATTTCAAGGGCGAAATGGAAGTTTAGTTACGGCACTGGAAGTAGCACCAATTTGACGAACGAAACTTTATTGACCTTTATCTTCAGGGAGAGGAAAATCCCAAAATTCTTCCGTGCAGGTAGCGGAGATCAAACACTTTTTTTTGAACGCGATTCACCGATCGACAGGCTGATGTTCCTGCATCTACTAAGAAAAAGCAAAGAGCTATATATAGAAGAAGCTTTTAAACCTAAGAACAGCATGCTGTTGGACAGCAAAAATAATCATTACAACTGTGAGATAATGATCACACTGCAGCATGGCCACCAATGCTACCGTCCTGTATCCTTCAGATCATTCCAGCAGGATATGGCAGCCGTTCAGAGGGTTATACCGCCAGGAGGAAAGTGGCTTTATTTCGAAATATATTGCCACCCCCAAAGGGCGAATGAAATATTGTCTTCGTTCATTGATCCCTTCCTGACGCAGTTCCATGGCAAGATTCATGAGTGGTTTTTCATCCGGTATAATCATCCTGATGACCATTTACGGTTACGCCTTCATTTGGTCCGTTCTAATGACGCGCAGCAAATTACAGGCAGCCTTTCTTCAAAACTGGCAAACTATATAGAGAGTGGGATCATCCCGGACTTTTCTATAAAAACCTATAAACGTGAATTGGAACGGTATGCTATGGTTAGTATGTCAGCCATAGAAAGACATTTTTATATAGACAGCCAGTTTGCAATCGCTGTTATCTTTTTGGAATTGCCCAATAACCTCTTATATCAGTTGATAATTTCGACGATCCTTTACTTGAGGGATTCAGATCTTTTTGAATATGACCGGTTCGATGGACAACTTAATAAGATTTCGCGCTCTCTATCAAAAGAACATGGACTTGGTTTAAAGCAACATAAAGAAATAAACGAAAATTATAAACAGCACATCCAGTTTGGGTCATCAATTAGTTTACCTCCTTTACAACTTCAAAGGATGGGGCTTTTTCGGAATTCATTAATCCAGGTGCTTAAGCTACACACTATTGAAGAAGGCTTATCACTTTTTAGAGATCTAATGCACATGCATATTAACCGCTTATTTTCTACAGACCAGCGCACCCACGAAATGCTAATTTATGATTACACATTAAAACGATTAAGGCAACCTAGTGCTACTGCTGTACGAAGAGCCTAATATTCAATTCTAAAGATCCTTGATGTTCTCGTCTTTTATAAAGCGCTCATGAAAAGAATTTCGGTACATATTGCCCAATGGGATTTCAGCACCATTGGACATAATAATATTGCCGTTACTTAATCCGCGTACTTTTTTTATATTAATGATGAAAGATCGGTGAACCTGGAGAAATAGACTCGTATTTAATGATTGCATTATGTATTCTATTGTATAATTTGTTTTGTAACTCGTGTTTTTTTCTAAATGGAAATACAGATTGTCCTTGAGCGTTTCCAAATAAATAATTTCCTCATCAACTATAAATGCATTTTGACCCTTTCCACTTAGCTTGACATTATATTTTTGTGCAGTAGAACTTTTGTAAGCGTCAATTCCTCTAGACAGCCATATTTTTGCTCTCTGCATTGCATCAAGGAAGCGTTCAAAAGAGAATGGTTTCTGTAGAAAATCAACAGCGTTTAAACTAAATGCCTCCAATGCATAATTCCCATAAGCAGACGAAAATATGATGCATATATGAGCAGGAATCACTTTTGCGATTTCCGTACCTAATTTTCCCGGCAGGTCTATATCCAACAGTACGATATCAATCTTCCTTTCCGAATTCTGAAGTATTTCAGAAGCTATAAATGGGTCTGCTTCGGTGCCAACAACCTTGAGCCACGAGATTCGACCTATAAACTTTACCAATAAATCAGAAGAAGGAGGTTCGTCCTCCACTATTAAAACTTTATATATCATCATGTGCGTATCCTTAATTTTAATTCAAAACATTCTTTGTACTCACTTGCATTCATCTCAAATCTATCTTTATAAAAGGCTGAAAGCCGTGTACGGCAGTTGTGCAAGCCGACCTTATTTTTTGAAGCATGGTAATGTTGAGAATGCCTGATAAAGTTCTTTGTCTCAAAACATAAAAAACTGTCTATAACGCCAATAGTAATCAAGGCAGGCTTATCTGTTTTATTAATATACCCATGCATGGAAATATTTTCAATAAATGTCAGTAACAGCATAGGAGGGACTTTGAAATTAAATCCGGGGGGAAGCGTATTCTTAAACTCCATAGTGTATGTATCCCGATACCTAAGCTTTAAAATCCGTAAATAGCGCTCTATTTGATCAATTTCATCGTCAAGATCGACTAATTCTTCTGATTCAATATTTCCGTAGGAATATTCCACAAAGCCCGCTAATAGCAGTATTGCCTCACCGGCATCTTTAGAAATGCCTTCTACTAATCCAAAGACGTAGTTAAGTGTATTTTTAAAAAAATGGGGATTTATCTGTGCCCGCAGATATGCATTTTCAAGTTCAGTCTGCCGTTGTTTACTGACTGCTTGTTGCAGCTGAAGACTTTTAACTTCCTCAATATGAAATATATTTCTACGGGCGATCCAGTACCCATAACTAATTCCTATAATAAGGATGCTCTTCCAGATCGCTTTAATTGTGCTTACAAATCCTGAAATTATTTCGCTATTAAAAGGTTCTTTGTAAACGATAGAAGAAATAATATGAATGATGGGGACATATATTAAAATTTCGGCTAAGGTCATAACCACAACTATAACCCGCGATTTCAGCGTAGCGTGCCAGTTGTCCATTACCACTAGTGCATGAAAGTAAAAAAGCCCAATTGCTGGAATATAGAAAGGCAATTGTAGCAGCAAATTCACACTTGGAAATAGCAGCCCGATCATGCTTATTTCGTAAATGATGAATAACGAGATCAGGCTTATATGCAAAGTATAATTCGTTTTTACCATAGTTCTTTTAGAATGGCCGCAAAGTTTATACATCTAGAAAAGGCTTATTGGGGGTTAGAAAATACATGTCTACCGTCACATGATAAAATGTCATATATAGTCGTTCTTTTTAGCTGTTCAGGTATGTATTTTTACATTACAAACAATGATAAAATATTATGAAAACAAAGAAAAAACCATTGAAAACCATTACGCCAAAAGCAGTATTTAATTTTAAAGGAACCTCTGCAAAAAGCGCGAGTGGGGAGCCAACGACAACATTAATTACTACTACTAATCCTACATTGAGCAGGATGTGCGAATAGGAACGGAGCCAGTTAAACCTGGCTCATGTTCAAATAATAAAACTACAACATATATTCAATTTCCATTCAATTGTCAAGTTTTATATCCCAGGTAAAAGCCAGTAATTTTTTATTACCCAACACTCAGTTTCTTTATAAACGCCCCTGATCTATCGCCAACTTTCACCGTTAAAAATAATTCTGATGTTTTAACCTGGCGGCCCGGAGCCTTAAAATAAAGGTGGAAGGGCAAACCGTTCTACTCGCAATGATCCACAATCGCTTATTACTTTTTCAAACACAAATTTCCTTTCACAAAAATCAACTTTTATGAAAAAAGTATTTTTAGCAATCGCTCTTGGCGTATTATCTCTTTCCGGTTTTGCTGAAACCCGCGATGTAAAAGCAGAAACACCTGCTAAGTCCGAAAACAAAACCGATCAGGATGACCTGCATACATACTATGTAACCAGCCAACAGATCATCGGCGGCCAGATCTTCTACAATGTAACAACCAGCAATCCGAATTGCCCTAACAGCGGCAGTAAGCCTTGTGAAGTTCTTTCGGATGAAATGGCGGATGCAAATGGTCGTATTCCCCAATCGGCTGTTCAGTCCGTTGAGACTACAAGGCCGTAGCAAAATATGACTTCTAATAAATCGGCATTCCTGATAGAATGCCGATTTATTTTTTTATTGCTCTAGAGGTCGTATAGCCAATATTTCCACTTTTCGATTTCCTTTCTCGATTGCTATTCCTGTAGCTTCTAAACCATCTTTTAGCTTATTAAAGTTTTTCTTATCACGTGGCAACGATATTGTTAAAATAGTTTTTGGATCGATGCCCGTTTCATCCACAATTTTTATGTCATTGGAATTGCCTTCAATATTTGATCGTAATAATCCATAAATCGCAGCAAGAGACCAACCCTTGAGCATTACCGTGCTGGAATCAACCTCAATAATTTTATTTTCGAGAACACTCTGCTGCTTCAATTTTCCTTTTCCTTTTTTCAATATCCAACATGGAAATTGCTTCGATTCCATAATACCCTCAATATTTTTGGTTGCAGAAAAAAACCGGTTTAAGTCTGATTGCATATATTTTAGTAAAAGATTTTTTGCATCCAGAGGAAGGGCTATTTCGTAACAAAAGCTATTATTTTCAAACCAGCTGTCAACGTCATTATTATCCCTTGGCCATTGCAATGAAAGGCTGTCGGCAACCTCGATTCTTATTCTATTCTTTTCAAAAGGCCTTACTCCAAATGCACTCTTGTATAAATCAAGAACAGGCTGGTTATAAAACCTTCTAATTATGAGCCCATCGGTTGAATCGATTTCTGTGTTAACACCTCTGCCAAAGCCATAGTTCCCTTTGAAAAAAGCAGAATAATACATGGGCTTAAGAGAAGGGTGAGCTTTTTTGATCAGGCTATTCTTTTTTATATCAAAACCGTCCAGTAATAAATCTGTCTTTTTCGATAGGATGACTTTTTCCCCGGCTAGTATCTTAGCAATGTGTTCCTTCGTTGCATTTATACTGGAAGTACTTGCAATGACTTTATTTTTATAGATCCATATATGGTGCGGAGTACCTGAATGCGGGAAAATTTCTCTCCAGATAGTATCACCATAAGCATTCGGCAGAGTCGTCAAACCTATACCAGGTCTGAGTATTTTCATGGCATTTACCCTCTTTTCTATGGCATCTTTTTTTTCCCAGGGATTAACCATGATAATCTGTAGCTTACCGGGAAATTCCTTTTGCAATTGTTCTAGCTCAGGTATTGCTTCAATACAACTAGGACAGCCAGTCGTCCAAAAATCTATGATCACCAGTTTGTCGGAAAGCATTCCCAAAGAAAGCTTTCCCTTGTAATTTATTAAATTATGGAAGGAAAAATCCGGAACCGTATCGCCAATACTAAGTGCCTTGAGAGCAGGCTGCTGCTGTGCCTTGCAGGTTATTGCCATTATAAAAAGTAGCACAAGTCCCTGTATTATTTTATTACTTATCATTTTCATCGCTCGTTCTGTTCTATTCCACTTAATCTTATTTCATTGTCTGGTATGGGAAATGTGTAACGGTTGTCATTGGGAGTCAATTCATATTTAACGCCATCAATGTAACGTACCAGTGTTTTTGCAAAACGGGCATCTTTATTGAGCCGCCTTAAATCTTCCCATCGGAGCTGCCCTGTAAAAGGAAGTTCTTTTCTCCTTTCCTGTAAAACCGTCTCCAACAAAATATCCGGATCATTTATATTCTTTGCCACATACTTTCCCCTTAGGTACCTATTCATTAGTAGATGATTCAAGTCATTATTGGCTTCCGCAATTTTAGAGAGCCGCGCACATGCCTCGGCATGTACCAATAATATCTCGTTAGTTGCTATTCCTGCAAAATTGTTATTTACCGCAGCATAGTTACCCCGGAATTGATAATAGCCATTCTTGGGTGCGAAAAACAAACTTCTCCGAAAATCAGTGGGCTCATACATCTTATATAAAGCCGTATCCACATAGCCTAATGCGTTAGATTGAGCAGATACCGTCCTATTAATATTTTGATAAGCATAGAACATGATCTCAGGATTATTGGGATAGTTTGGAAATCTGAAGCTAGATGTCGGAGAAACCAGGTTGCTATTGAAGTCCAGTAAAACATTAAATTGTTTTAAAGAAGCACTCGAAAAGTTATAAGCCTGCTCATAATTTTCTATCGCCAAATACACTTTCGCTAATAAGGCATTAGCCGTGGGCCGAGAGGGACGTGTTTGATATGAAGTAGTGATTGGAAGTTTATCAACCGCAATTTTTAAATCCTCAATTATCCGTTCATAGGTTTTACCTAAAGTTGATCTAATAGGCTTTTTATTTACATCGGAAGTCTCCCTCAAGACAAGTCCTAATGAATTCAGATGCTCTGCCGAATAAGGTTTACAATAAATCTGACTGAGCGCATAGTACATAAACGCTCTTAAGAACAGAGCCGATCCCTTAACTCTATCATAGTCAACAGCATTTGTTTCATTGCGATCTATCTTCTTTAAGCCGTCTAAAACGATGTTTGTACTTTCAATAAGGGCATAACCTGTATTCCAATCAGCAGCCATACTTCCTGCAAATATATCTTTAGACCAGAGGTAAGAATTTTTCAAGTACTGGTCAGCGGCATTGAAATTCTGATCAGTCATAAAATAATTATCTGTGCCGGTTAACCCTATGCCAGGAAATTTATTATTAATCGAACTATTGTCATCTAGTATTGCCTGAAAGTCCTCCAATGTTGTTGGCCGCACATCTGAGAGCCTTGCCTTTTCATCTAACCATTTATCTTCGAATTTGCATGACCCCAAAAAAATGATTGCAAGCAACTGTACCATGCAAATTATTCTAAGTTTGTTTTTATCTGTTTCCATAATCTTGCTTATCATTAAATAAAATTTATAGCGTGGCTTTTAACCCAAATGAAATGGAAAAGGGTTGTGGAATATCATGAACGTAATAGCCGCCTATTACATCAGGATCAATTCCTTTTTTATTTGCTCTCCAAATAATTCCCAAATTGTTCATGTAAGTAAACAACTGCAAGTTTCGGATCGCAGACCATCCTGACCTTTTGAAATTATAGCTGAGCCGAATGTCCTGAAACCTGATATGGTCTCCCTTTTCCACCAGGACATCTGAATATTGATAAAAAGTATTTTTATTTTCATCTCCGACAACAGATACGGATGGTACTGCAGTGGTATTTTCATCTCCCGGCTTCTGCCAGCGCTGTGAAAAGTCAACATTTCCACCATAGTTAAGGATATTGCCATAATTTAAAAAAGTAGAACTCCTGCGCATGACGTATCCAAACTTATAACCGATTGAAAAGGATAGTTCAAATTCTTTGAGCGAGAAATCATTTCTCAAATTGCCAAATACGGTTGGTGTTGACGGCCCGTTATACTTAAGGTCTCCAGGTTGAAATTTATTAATAATACTCGCGTAATCATTACTTGATTTACCATCCAAATATCCCAAAGGATCACCACTTTGAGGGTCAAGTCCTGCCCATTTGTAACTGTAGATGCTATTGATTGGTCTTCCAATGATACCCACGACATTTGAGGAAATTGAAGAGGAAGTAAGAGGTACATCGTAGGTCACTATCTTATTGTTTATTGTGCTAAACATCAAGGTAGTATTCCATTTAAAAGATGCTCTAAAGTTCCGGCTAATCAACTGTACATCAAATCCTTTTGTTTGCGTTTCTGCAGCATTTCCAGAAAACGATAGGAAGCCTGTAGATGGGGCCAACTCAATTGGCTGGATGAGATCTTGACCATTTTTCACATAATATTCAAGACTTCCAGACAAGACCTGCTTTTTCAAATGAAAATCAAGTCCGAAGTTTATATTTCGGACTTTCTCCCATCTTAGGTCCGGGTTGGGAGCGGTCAAATTAGTAATTCTTGGCAGTCCGGTAACAATACTTGTAAGGGAAACTCCTGTAACATAAGCAGTGCCGAAATATACATTTCCACTGTAACCGTATGTAGCCCTGAATTTCAGGTAAGGCAACAGTTCACTATGATAAAATTTTTCATTGCTTAGGCTCCATCCCAATCCAGCTGACCATAAAGGTGTGATCTTTTGGTTTGTGTTAACCCCAAAAATATTGGCTCCATCACGACGCGCACTACCTGTTATTGAATATAGATTTTTATAGGTATATCCTAAATTGGTATAATACGAGATATAGCGATTGGTAATTCCAAATACGGTACCTCCGGGAGAAGGAATTCTTGAAGTGCCAAAAGGATTGACTGAAAAAATTGTAGCGAAATCAAGATTATTATTTGTTGCTCCAACCTCTTTCCTATAACCGTAATACGTATTGCCATATCCTTCGGTTTTTAATTGTTTAATTTCCCATCCCAATAAAGCTGTAATCTGGTGCTCTGTACTAATTAATTTATCAAAATTGAGTTGTGCCCTTAAATTATTTGCATTCCAATCATATTGGGAGGTTTCCAAGATAGCGCCTTTAGCGGGAATGCGATAACCTAATGAACCATCTGTATTCAAAATAGAAAATCGATTAATTAGGTTTCGTGTATAATACGATTCAGGGCTGTTGAAGTTTTCGTTTTTGATCCTTTGGTGCTGGTTCTGGAATAGCACTTCGGCTTTTAAAAACGACGTGATTTTGTAGTTAATGCCAGCCTTTAAAACGAGATCATTTATACGTGTTGTTTTATCGCTAATTTGAAGTTCATCAAGCGGTTTATAGGTCCAATCTTTGAAGCCCTTTCCCATCATCTGTTGTGCGTAGAACGGACGAAAGTCTTTTATAATTGCAAGTGCTTCGCCTTGTTCATCTGCAAAAAGAGCATAAGGATAAATCCTACCATATTGCCCGCCAGGGGATAGGCCTCCGGTATAGGGAAAATCATTGTTGGGATCTGTTTTACTGATCGTGTTGATTATACCGGCAGTTAATTGGAGCCGGGAGGTTATCTCGTAGCTATTTATAGAATTTATTGTAAACCTTGAATAACTATTCCTCGCCAGAGATTCAGCATTTTTATCTAAACCTGATGAAAGAGCATATTTTATTTTATTGCCTCCTCCCCGTAACCCAATTGAATACTGCTGATTTACCGCTTTTCGATACATGTAACGGTCATACTCTTTTCTTACATCATTTTGTTCAAGCTCCGTAATCTGTGTATTATAGCTCGAATGATCAATGTTTCTATTTTTTAATTGGGATAAAAGTTCCACTACAGGCGATACAGGTGTGTAGGCAAAATTATCCTCAAGGTCTGCATCAAAATATCCGATACTAAATAGTTCTTTTTCTATCCCTATATAGTCTTTACTGTTTAGATAGTTTCGATCATAGAAAACGTCAGGCTTATTTTTTACCGACAGATTAGCATTCAATTCGACAGTTAGCTGCTTATTTAATTTCCCTTGTTTACTTGTGATGACGATAACACCGTTTCCTGCTCTGGCGCCCCAAATCGATGCTGCCGCCGCATCTTTTAATATTGTGATACTTTCTATATCGTTTGGGTTAATATTGGACAATTCGCCTTCATAGGGAAAATTATCAAGTACAATTAATGGAGAATTGCTAACTCCGGATGAAAGGGATGATTGGCCTCTGATTATTAAACCCGCATTTCGACCTAAAGGATTGTAATTGGAAGCCTTCATGAAGGATACGTTAGTGTATTCCAATCCAGGGACCATGCCATTTAGTCGTTCCTGAAAATTTGCGGATAAGGCTCGGTTTAATATCGCGCTATCAACAAGAACAAATGATCCAGTTACCCTTTCTTTTGGTATACTTTGATAGCCGGTATTGACATTTACGACAGCTTCAGTTAACATGCCTTGAACGGCATTTAGGGTGACAATTATTCCGTCATTAAATTCACTTATTTCACGTCCACTATGTCCCAAAAGACTAAAAGTAATTATTGATCCCACCGGTACATCGTCAAGGGAAAAAGCTCCGGCTTCATCTGATCGGGTAGCCTGGTCCGAATTTTTTATCCTTACCGTAACGTTTGCCAGTGGCTGATCCAAGCTGTCAATAATACGCCCCCTAATTGGTCTCTTGATTTTTCTTTTAGGCTGCTGTATCGAATTATTTTCAATGACGGTTATTACTTTTCCGTTCATCTCAAAATTCATAGGTTGGCTAGTAAAGATTTGTCGTAAAACCTCCAATAGTTCTATCTCTTTTGCTGTTATGGTGACAGGATTGGATTTTGCCATAAGTTGATCGCTAAAAATAAAGGCATATCCACTTTGCTTTCTTAACTGTTGCAAGACTTCTTTAAGCGGTTGATTTTTGGCTACAATTGTGATCTTTTGAGCCGAGGCTGCAAAGTATAGTAATAGTAGCAGCGCAACCAAGAAGATAAATCGAAGCCATCTCGCCAGACCGTATTTATCAGGTATGGCTGGGTTCCAGTCATTGTTACACTTATTATCGTGCACAATTCTCCTTTGAATTTTAGAATTCATAAATTTGATTCGTTAGGTAATAAAAATTAGTTTGCTTTGAACGGTATTCTTGTTTTTGCCTGGCACCAGCCGGAAGCGCTAACTTCCGGCTCTTTTTTTTGCCAGGTCTATAAACACATATGAAACTTGCTTTACTTTTCTTCTACAATCCTCCTTCCTTCGATTTTTAATTTTACGCCTGTTGTTGTCCTCAAAGATTTGATCAGGTCACCAATAGGGATGTCCCTCGGAAACTCACCAGAGACGGTTCCTATTTCTCGATCCTTTGAGATATCTATTTCAACATTATACCATCGAGCGACTTGTCTGAGAAATAGGTTAAGGTTTGCTTTGTTTACCACGAAAAGACCGTCTTTCCAGGCCGTGTAATCGTCGCCGTTAACTTGCAGCACCCGAAGCTCATCTCTGGCGACAATAGCTTGCTGACCCGGTTTTATGATGACGGTCTTCTGTGATCGATTGTTAAGAATCCTTAAGGAGCCTTCCAATAATGTGGCGGCGCCGAAAGGCTCATTGGAATAGGTATTGAAATTAAATTCTGTTCCCAAAGCAGTCACCTCCATATCTGTGGACTTTACTGTGAACGGTAATTTTTTGCTTTTTGCAACTTGAAAGTAGGCCTCACCGGTAAGCTCTATCTGGCGTGAAGTGATACCAAAGGAGACTGGGTATTTAATGGAGGAACCTGCATTCAGCCACACTTTGGAGCCATCGGCAAGTACCACCTTGAACTGGCCGCCCATTGGAACCCTTACGGTATTAAATCCATCCTTTTGCAGGGCAGCTTCCCTTGTCTGCTGTCCATAGGTTAATGTTCCATCTTTTAGGCTCGCAATACCATCTTTGCTATTTTGTAGCGACCCTTTATCAAAAAGTGAGACCTGGCTGCCGTCGGAAAGAATAAGCTCTGCTTTATCAGTTCCGGGATGAATTTCTACTTGTTGGGCGATAGTAGTTGGAGCAACGCTTTTTTGCTGCTGGTCAAAAAAGTAAAAGACCGCTATGCCAAGGGCAAGTAATATTGCTGCTGCGGTAGAGAGGTAGATCCAAAGAACGTTAGTTTTTGGTCTGGGACGTAATTGGATGGAAAGGATTTCCTTTACATTTCCGGTTATTTCTTCAACCTGGTCGTTATTGGGTACATTCTCTTCGGATAGCGTAGACCTGATCTTTGCCATCAGCTGGTCATCAACTTTTTCAGCATTAAATACATCCAGGAGATAGCCAAGCTCTTGCCCGGTTATAGTACCCTTTAGGTACTTTTCGAATAGGTATTGGATTTGGTTATTGTCCACAGCTTTCTCCTTTTTTATAGCCTTTACGGACTGTGGGGAGAAATCAATAGCTGAGTGGTATAATTTTTATTTTTTTATTTTCAAGAAAGGCTGTTGTATAACAGAGAGGCCAGGATCAGTACCGGTAGCGAAGGGTGGCTGGAGAAATAATCTTTAAGGAATGCATTGGCCTTGGTCACATGATCATTCACCGCTGCCTGGGAAATCCCCAGTAGATCGGCAACCTCCTTATAACTTTTCTCTTCCAATTTACACATGCTGTACACTCTTTTTCGCTGCGGCGGCAATTTGTCTATGGCTTCATGAAGAAGTTGTCTTCCTTCCTGGTCGAATAGGGCTTTTTCAATATGGTCATAAGCCTCCGTGGTAAAGGAGATGAAATGGGCTCGCATCTTTTCATCCCTTGCTACCTTCCGGAATATATCATATACCATATTTTCAGAAATACGGAACAAGTAGGCTTTGATGGATTTTTCAGGATCAATGCTTCCCCGATGTTCCCATAGGCGGACGAATATTTCCTGCAGGCATTCTGCCGCCAGATCACGATCTTTGAGCAGCCTTACCAGGTTGCCGGTTAATTTAGGGCTATAGCGGTCATAAATTTGTTCAAAGGCTTCATAGTTCCCCGCCCTGAGTTGTTCGAGAATGGTGCGCTCCGCTTCCATTTCTAATGCCTGCATCTTCATCTTTAAGTCTCTTGGTGGGTCTAATGTGGTCATTTTTGTGGCCGGATGCAAGAAAAAAATGCTGCAAAACGGTTGATGGGGCTAAAAACAAACATTTAATTTTCTATGCAACCGACTTTATAACAAAAATTGCAGACGAGTCCTCGCAACTGCATGTAGACCGGCTCAGTTTTTCCGCTCCACAAAAATTTTAATCTTTTTGAAAGGCAGATCCGCTTTGGCATCGATACGCTTACTCTTCCATATCTCGGAGCCGCCGAAACGAATATCAAAATCATACCGTCCAAGAAGCCCATTCGAAATCGTTACAGCAAAATCGACAGTGAAACTGGAGTCCTGCTGGAATAACCAGTTCAGTTGCTGATCATTTAGAATAAAATGTTGTTGTGCCCAACCTATTATATCTGATCTTAGAAACATGGCCTGCTCCTGGAGCAGGTTGTCGTCAAGGCCGTACAGCTCATGTTGTTTTAACGCTATTCCAACGGGGGTAAAATAGACCTGTTCCATATCTTAACATGTTGAATTTAAAGTAACTAATATAATAAATATTTACTAACTTTAATATTTGTTAGGTAAGAACGATTATAAACGATTATGGAAAACAGGGTTTATACGAATGAAAATCGCCCCGCGTATAATGATGTTTTTAAAAGGGTAATTCTTGCTTTGGTAGGAGCCCATTTTATCGTGGTCTACGGTGACCATGAGGATATAGGAAAAATAATCAGGCATTTTGATTATTACAATGCTATGGTTGCAAGTTTTGTAATTGCTTTCCTGGTACTGTACTACATCTGGATGATAACCCGGTACCTCGATGCCAGGCTCGATTGGTTCCAGGACACCAATAAACGGATAGCAGCACAGCTTGCGCTTGGTCTAGCGCCTCCAGCCGCAATTGCAGTACTGCTTGCATGGGTTTATTTCAGTATGTACGGCCATGATATCCGGGATACCCCATACTTTGACAGTGACTTCCCTGTGATTTTACTGTTTATCTTCCTGGCCAATATCTATTACTTTTTATATTACCTGGTCGTATCCTTCTGGCCACGTGACAGTACGGAAATTAAGGAGGATATTTCTAAACCAACACCGCAAAATGAACAGGAGGGAAGTCTGCCCGAACGGCGACAGTATAAAACTGTAATTCTTGTTCAGACGCCCCTTAAGAGTATTCCAGTACCAACCTCCGCAATTGCTTATTTTTTCCGGGAGCAAAAGCAGAATTACCTGCGAAAAAATGATGGGGAAATATTTGAAATCAGCTATTCCCTCGATGAGTTGGAGGCCAGCCTTGCGCCAACTGCTTTTTTTCGAATAAACCGCCAGATGATTATTAGCTTTAGTTGCTGCAAGGAATTTAGTCCTACAAATGGCCCAAGGCTCGAACTGGGATTGATACCCGCTCCATCAGATCCTGTTTTGGTCAGCGAAACAAAAGTCAGCACATTTAAAAACTGGATTATACGATGATGCTGAATTCAGCGCATATATCCCTGAACTCAACACCATATTTGCCTCAATCAAAGGGCACTTCCCTTTGATTGAGGCAAAAATCAACGGAGCATATCGCTCCAACCTTCTTATTTAGATGAAGTAATTGCTCATATTCCGAATTCGGATACCAATATTCCGAATTCGGACTATTCTGATTGATTGGGATTTTAGATACCCTTGCCGAGCTCTTAATTTTGGATCAAAGCCGGCAGGGTGCACACTGCTTTCTAAACTAAATAAATCGAATTATGAATCAATTTCTCATAGAATTGCAGAAAAATATGGAGGTGTCTATGCATGTCATTTCCACCGAATCTGAACATGATCTTGAACTGGCTAACCGTAGTAAAGATTGCTTAAATAAAACAATGGAACTGCTCAACGACTTCGTTCGTCAGTATGAGTTTCGAACAACCGAAGATGAGATCAGGTTCTTCAAAGAACAAAGGCCGTCCTTCTATGCTGAATTTATATTTTGGAATGAAGTTCTATTTCTAGAATCCAACCTGCCGGTAGGCACAAAATGGCAGATCGATTTTTTAAAGAAAGCCATACAGCGCATCAACGATTATTTTGAACGTTATAAGGAATTGTACAAATACTATAAGCAACAACTGACGCTACATGATCAGCAGCTTTTCGTCCGTTATCCTGAAGAGAAGCTCATAAACATCGAAGAGAATCCGGAACTCGACAGTAGGATTTCAACTGCATACAGTTCACTTTTTGGTAAATTTATGGCCTTCGATCGCCTCGCAGGTAAAATACAAAATACCATCGCTAATCTAAAATCACCAAAATATAAAAGTAACCCCGAACATTCGGAAAGGCTAAAATGGACCGGAAGTAAGGCTCAATTAATTGAGCTCATTTACGCCCTTGCCAGTAGCGGTGTTATCAATAACGGAAAACCGAATGTAAAGCAGTTATTTCTTATCATTTCAGAGTTTTTTCATATTGAAATCACACATTACTATCCATACTTTCAAAGGATGCGGATAAAGAAAAAAGACCGGGCTCAGTTTATGACTTACCTTACTGATTGTTTGATCAAAAGAATGGATGAAAGTGATGAATTTCCGCGATTTTCTTAATAAGAAAAGCCTTCTGGTAAATGTACCAGAAGGCTTTTTTTATAATTGTCCTATGGCTTCATGTAGCCTTTCCGCATAAGCGAATGCAGGAATTTTAATCCAGTTCTTTCTGATAATAAACAACCAGCAAACCAGGCAAAGCAATAGGAACCCTTCAGATATAAAAAAGACCTGGGGATAGGTCTCCACTGTCCATACTCCAGCTTTAAAACCAAAAAAGCCATACGTAGCTAATGCTAAAATGCCGATCAAAATTATAGATACTGGTTTCAGCCCCCAAAGGTTACGGCGGAAACCGTATGCCATATTCTCTTTGAAGATAAGGGGATATTTATTTGTATCCCTAGTATTGCTTATTATATGACTTGTCCAGGCACGGTATGCCTCATCTACTAAAATAGTATTCGAGCGCTCATACGGCTCGTCCGTTAAGTGGCCTACAGGACATAGACTGTGCATTTTTTGATGATTGCGACCTTTCGTATGTCTATCGAAATGTCCATCGCTCCAACGGAACAATTGGGTAGTTGGGGCGCCGCCCCAATCTTCCCAAAGTTTCTTTTCTTTGCGCTTTCCGCCATCCCTACCAATTTGGGCAGCGAAGTAAGCCAACACACCCATGGCCCCAAAGGGAACTGTAAAATGGATATTCTTATCCAAGTCCCAGAAAGTAACAAGTGCTCCAACAACTATCAAAGGCAAGTAAAAAATAATCATCGGATATAACCGTGCAGTTCTGCTATATCTGTCCATATTTACTCTTCAACTTGGTTAAAAAATGGAACAACATCTGCTGGTCCCCATCCCTCTCTGTTAGCATTCAATGAACTACAAAGTTTAGAACCTGCTGTTTTATATACTTTTGCTCCCCTCCGGTTGTAGGCGTTTGTTACTTTTTTAGAGGGATGCTTTTCCGGCCTTGCGTCTTTAGAAACCGAAACATAGGCTTGATCACATGTGATAGCATCAAGAACGCTTGGAGAGATGTTTCGTTTACTACCATGATGCGGTACTTGCATCATAAAAACTCTTGAAATATCTATACCTTCGGATTTAGAAAACTCGATCACTTTTTTTAATGAAGTAATACCAGCATCTCCTGTAAATAAGTACTTTCTTCCGGCGAATTGAAACAACAATACTGCACTGGAACTGTTTTCAGCAGATGTTTCGCCGTCTTCACTTAAGGTCTCATAATTTAGAGATTCCCCAATCCAGGAAATAGCACGTTCAAAACCACTAAGGGCTTTTTCAAGCAAGATTTGCTTTGCCTGTGGGCTTCTTGCGAAGTCAGGTATAAGTTCTCGATAAAAATCAACCGTTGGCCCAAGAACTGTAATAGCTCCATCCTCACTTGTTCTGCCCGCAAAGGGTTCTCTGACATCAATTCCCTTCGCATTGGCAAGCTCACAAAGCTCAAATGCATAAGTATAACCTTTTTGCAGTCTTTCACTGAGACTATTATCAGTAATCCGGCCATCATGGAAAAGATCCCGAACATGTTCTGAATGCTCCCAAGGTTTATGGATCCATAACTCTCCCACAGAACATTGATTGAGCACCTGCCTCAGACCTGAAGCATGGTCACCATCAGGATGTGTACACACAACAAGATCTACATGATTAGTGTCAAAAAACTCATTGATGTGCTCGACAAGACGGTTTCCCGAATCTTTCGTACCTCCATCAATAACTACTACCTGGTATAAGCTGCGGTCAGAAAAATCGCCATAGCGAAATGCAATAGCATCACCACTCTTTTCTCCGCTGTCTACCGGTAAAAAATCAATTTGTATTTGTTTACTCATAAATATTATTTAGCCCGCAATAAATCAAGACAAAACCGACCGCGAGCATTAGCCGGTGTGCCCCTGTTTAATTTTTAATAAATGACCAGAAGATGCTTGGATCTTTAGGTTTCTTAAGCGGAAAGTTTTAAGAAAAAAAACAATTGTTTTCTTTCGAAAGGTTCCTGTTAGTAACGGGATAATAATTAGTTTTTAAACAGATTATTATCGTTTAGAATTCGATCAAAATGGTTGCCAACCCCAATTAGCCATTTATAATATCAGGAAAACGGGTTGTTTCTGTAGCTAAATATTTACATGTCATGACAATCATGACATGTTGACGTTTAATTAATTATTTACTCTATTTTGAAATAATATAATTGTCAGATTAGCTCATGCCCAGGTTGCCAAAATGGCAACAATCTGTACTAACTCGGCAAATAAATTTTAGGTAGCTACCCCTTAAGTATCATTTTTCGTCTCGCCCTCTGGACAATTTTGCTTTCGTAAACGGACAGGAAATGGATCCTGCCGAAAACTAAAAGCACTATGTTCACTTGCGTCCTAAACGTTTAAAAAGTGGCGGCGTTTGGATATAGCAAAGTTGCTATATTTAAATTGCAAAATTATAACACACCACCATGATAAATTTAAATGTTTTTAGTCAGATTTTATCTCTTATCGACCGCGAATTATTCAAAGATTTGGTTTCAAAGCACAAAAGTGACAAACAT
>NZ_JBNPWQ010000050.1:0-38803 GCF_050433745.1 Sphingobacterium sp. HSC-15S19 | reverse complement strand
TCCATCCATCCATCCATCCATCCATCCATCCATCCATCCATCCATCCATCCATCCATCCATCCATCCATCCATCCATCCATCCATCCATCCATCCATCCCAAAGATTTAAATGCGATAATCTAAACAAAGTTTGGCATCGGGTTTGTACGACAATTATTATATTATTACTTTATTTACTCTTTATAAATTAGCACATATTATGAAATTTATTATTAGTCTTTTACTTACTGGTCTGGTAGTCGCAATTGCTTGCTGGGTTGTTCCTGGTGCTGAAGTTGCTGGTTTCGGTTGGGCTATCGTTACGGGACTTGTCATTGGATTTGTCAACGCGACTGTGGGATCGATTTTAAGGTTATTTACGTTCCCATTGAATTGGCTTACCCTTGGTCTAGTTTCCTTTATTATTACCGTATTGATGGTCTTGTTGACCGATTCACTACTTGGATCCAAATTTGATGTACATGGATTTTGGACCGCAGCGCTGTTTGCCATTGTCGTTGCCATATTGGAAATGATTATTGGCAGTACTTCGAAAGATTAAAAATACATTCAATAAAATAGCAGGCGTCCGCATCAATACATGTGGACGCCTTTTCATTGCTCAGCGATTGTCCCCCTTCCTTGCTGACATCAGCTTCCCTTACGGACAGCATCTGTCGTTTGAAAAACAGCTTGTTTACCGTTCCTATTCCTTTAAAATAATCGTCTAAAATAATTGCCCTTATGGGTGAGTTTATCCTCATTTCCCTCGCTTTTTACAGCAGAATTCGCTAAATTTAATTCTTTAAAAGAACCGCTGATATATGTGCGAACACAACCACGAGCATAGCCATGACACACAGGAGCACGGCCTTCCAACACAGGAGCGTCCTTGGTGGATTACCCAACGTAAACTCCTCATGGCTCTTGTCATTCTACTTACGTTGCTCCTATTGAAATATGCTTTTAAGATCAGCCTTCCCTTTGGCATCAACTTGACCTTAAATAGCATCGCCTATCTTCTCGCGGGAATCCCCGTTATTCAAATGGCATTCCGTAAGGCAAGCCGTGGCGATATTTTTAATGAGTTCTTTTTGATGACCGTTGCAACATTGGGAGCTTTCGCCATTGGAGAGTTTGAAGAGGGCGTCGCGGTCATGGTGTTCTATCAAATCGGAGAATGGTTTCAGGATACTGCCGTCGACAATGCCAAGAAATCAATCAAATCCTTATTGGATATCCGCCCTGACAAAGTAACGGTCATACGCAATGGGCAACAAGCGCAGGTAAATCCAAAAACTGTCACAATTGGCGAAATTATCCTTGTAAAAGCTGGAGAAAAAGTGGCTCTGGATGGTACATTGAAAACGGAAAAAGCCGCATTTAACACTGCTGCTTTGACTGGAGAGAGTAAACCCGATACAAAATATTCCGGTAATGCTGTCTTTGCAGGTATGATCAACTTGGAAACAGTTGTTCAAATCGAGGTATCCAGCGTATTTGAAGATAGCAAATTGAGCAAAATTCTGGAAATGGTTCAGGACGCCACTGCACGTAAATCCAAAACACAATTGTTTATCGCCAGATTTGCTAAAATATATGTCCCTATTATTTTCGGCCTTGCGCTTTTGGTCCTTATTTTACCCCTATTTTTTGTTCATGACTATAGTTTTAAGGACTGGTTCTACCGGAGTTTAGTCTTTCTGGTGATCAGCTGCCCCTGCGCCCTGGTCGTTTCCATTCCCCTGGGTTATTTTGGCGGTATAGGCTTAGCTTCCCGAAATGGTATATTATTTAAGGGCGGGAACTTCCTCGATGCCATCACTTCAGTCGATACCGTTATCATGGATAAAACGGGCACGCTTACAGCTGGTGTCTTTGAGGTAACTGAAGTTTTTGCCGTCAATGGAGATCCAGAGGAATTACTTAACTATGCGAAAGCCATTGAGGCACATTCAACGCACCCCATTGCGAAGGCGATCGCCAGTTATCATCCCGGCAGTGCCGCATTGCAAGCTGAGAAAATCCAGGAAATAGCAGGCCACGGACTTTTCGCCACTGTTAACGGAAAGCCCACACTCGCGGGCAACAGCAAATTACTGGACAAATTCGATATTGGCTATCCGGCAGATCTAAGGCAAATGGCCTACTCCATTGTATTACTTGCCATCGAAGGTCAATATGCGGGTTATATTACTGTTGCAGATCGAATTAAACCAGATGCCAGGACTGTGATCCAAGCCATGCATGCTCAAGGTTTGTATACAGTCATGTTATCTGGAGATAAAACAGCGGTGGTAGATGAAGTCGCCAAAGAACTTGGACTCGACAAAGCCTATGGCGATCTTCTTCCTGAGGATAAAGTAAGCCATGTACAGCAGCTGATTGACCAAGGACGCCGCGTTGCCTTTGCCGGCGATGGCGTAAACGATGCCCCTGTAGTTGCCTTAGCACATGTAGGTATTGCTATGGGTGGACTGGGAGCTGATGCAACCATTGAAACTGCTGATGTTGTGATCCAAAATGATGAGCCCCACAAGATCCTTTCTGCTATAAAAATCGGTAAAATAACCCGAAGTATTGTCTGGCAGAATGTCATCCTGGCGATGGGAATAAAAATCATTGTTTTGATCCTGGGCGCCGGAGGCATTGCAACACTATGGGAAGCAGTCATTGCTGATGTGGGGGTAGCTCTTCTGGCAATTTTAAATGCCATTCGGATCCAACATAAAAAAGTTTAAAAACTGAGCGATCATGTAATGCCCCAAAAAAGCACTGCCCCCAAAAAGTGAGATACTTTCTGAGGGCAGTCCTGTTGTATTAAGGATCTCTTTTAGATCCTAGTTAGAAATTTAATCCCGCCAAGCTTTATATGCATTGATCAATCCATTGGTAGAAGAGTCGTGACTCGTAACCGTATTGGCGTCACTTAATTCCGGAAGGATTTGATTGGCCAATTGTTTACCTAGCTCCACCCCCCATTGATCAAAACTATAAATATTCCAGATCACACCCTGCACAAAAATCTTATGCTCATAAAATGCGATAAGTCGTCCTAAAGTACGTGGTGTCATTATTTTGAACAGGATGGAATTCGTTGGGCGATTGCCTTCAAAGACTTTATAGGCTTTAAGCGCTTCTATTTCTTGCTCCGATTTGCCTGCTTTCTTTAATTCGGCAACTACTTCTTCCTCTGTTTTGCCATTCATCAAAGCCTCAGTCTGTGCAAAAAAGTTAGACAATAGCAATTGGTGGTGGTTTCCGATCGGATTAAGACTATTGGCAGGTGCAATGAAATCACAAGGAATCAATTTGGTTCCCTGGTGAATCAACTGATAGAAGGCATGCTGCCCGTTCGTACCAGGTTCACCCCATATAATCGGCCCAGTCTGATAGTCCACCTGTTGGCCATTACGGTCAACATATTTGCCGTTACTCTCCATATCCCCTTGTTGGAAATATGCAGCAAAACGGTGCAGATATTGATCGTAAGGGAGAATTGCATGGCTTTCGGCCTGGAAAAAATTATTGTACCATACACCAAGTAAAGCCAATATCACGGGAATATTGGATTCGAAAGAAGTTTCCTTAAAATGAACGTCCGCATCGTAGGCACCTTTCAAAAGTTCCTCGAAATTATCAAAGCCTATTGCCAAGCTAATTGAAAGACCTATAGCAGACCACAGGGAATACCGTCCGCCTACCCAGTCCCAAAACTCAAACATATTTTGAGTATCTATTCCAAAGGCACGTACTGCTTCTGTATTGGTGCTCAATGCTGCAAAATGCTTAGCGACATCCTCCTGAAGGGCTCCGCTCGCCAAAAACCAGTCTTTAGCTGTATGCGCATTGGCCATCGTTTCCTGCGTTGTGAAAGTTTTTGAAGCAATCAGAAACAAGGTTGTTTCAGGATCCACAGCTTTCAATGTTTCAGCAATGTGTGTACCGTCTACGTTGGAGACAAAATGTACATTTAAGCGCGTTTTATATGCTTTTAAGGCTTCTGTTACCATCACAGGACCTAGATCTGAACCACCGATACCGATATTCACCACATCTGTAATTTCTTTACCCGTATATCCTTTCCACTGACCAGCTATAATCTTTTCCGTGAAGGCTTTCATTTGTGCCAGCACGCGTTTAACGTCGGGCATGACATCCTTTCCGTCCACATAAACGGGCTGATCGGATTGATTTCGCAAAGCGGTGTGTAACACCGGTCTGTTTTCGGTCACGTTGATGCGCTCACCCGAGAACATCGCTGCTATCGCATCAGCAAGACCACATTCTTTAGCCAACTGGACCAAGAGCGCTTTTGTCTCTGCAGTAATCCGATTTTTGGAGTAATCCAAAAGTATATCTTCGAAAGCGATCGAGAACTTCTCAAAACGTGTGGGATCTGCGGCAAAAAGTGCACGTAGATCATTTTTTTCGCTATTGTTAGATAGACCTGATAAAGAACCAAAATGCTGCGCTAGATTCTTATAGGCCTCAGTCTTTGTAAAATTAATTTTTGGGAACATACTGTTTTTACTGAAATTATTTGTTTTAAACATCAATAAGAGCCTTCAGTATTTCATTGTTACACATCGTGTAGATCCTTAAATGAAGGTTTATTCCGTTGACAATACCAAAACTAAAAAAAAAAGGTCAAATTATCCCTATTTGGCAATCTATATTGGGCGCGAAGTTATTCGATAGAAGCACGAATTTATTAATTAAAATTTCTACTTTAGCGGATATGACAAAAGAACAAATTCAAGACTTGAGGGATCGTGTTACTTCCCTGAGGAGGCATCTTTGACATCGATGCACGCAAAGAAGAGATAGAAAGAGATCAAGCTATTACGCTTGAAGCAAGTTTTTGGGATGATTCCAAAGCTGCAGAGAAAATACTCTTGGCCATAAAAAACCAAAAGGTATGGACAGACCACTTCGACGAAGTTGCAGCGGCGGTTGAAGACGCCTATGTCATGTATGAATTCTTCCAATCTGGCGACGCGAGTGATAAGGAAGTGGACGACCAATATAAACTAGCTTTAGCGCAAGTCGAGGAACTCGAATTCAAAAACATGCTTAGCGCCGAAGAAGATCAGCTGGATGCAATTTTACAGATTACAGCTGGTGCCGGCGGGACTGAAAGCTGTGACTGGGCTGCCATGCTGATGCGTATGTATATTATGTGGGGCGAAAAAAATGGGTATAAAGTGACCGAACAAGATTCGCAGGAAGGTGACGTTGCAGGCATTAAGAGTGTAACCTTACAAATATCAGGCGATTTTGCTTATGGCTACCTTAAGGGAGAAAACGGTGTACACAGGCTCGTTCGGATTTCTCCGTTTGATTCCAATGCAAAACGCCATACCTCTTTCGCGTCTGTTTATGTTTATCCCTTGATTGATGATAATATTGAGATTGATGTGAAGGATTCGGAAATCGAATGGGACACGTTCCGTTCAGGTGGTGCAGGAGGTCAGAACGTAAATAAGGTGGAAACAGCTGTTCGATTACATCACAAACCTACTGGCATTATTATTAAAAATCAGGAATCCAGATCGCAATTACAAAACAAAGAAAATGCGATGCGCTTATTGAAATCACAGTTATATGAGATTGAAATGCGTAAACGCCAGGAAGCTACCGCTGCTATTGAAGGAAACAAAAAGAAAATAGAATGGGGATCCCAAATTCGAAATTATGTCCTACATCCTTACAAGTTAATTAAAGATTTACGGACCAATTACGAAACATCCAATACACAAGCTGTGCTGGATGGTGATCTAAATGATTTTCTAAAAAATTATCTAATGGAATTTGGCGGATAAAGACGATTTCGAAACTTGATGATATTGAAGACGTTCTCTTTTCGAGGCGTCTTTTTTTGTGCTGTCTGTTGCTTTTTTTATTTGGCTTCAGCTGAATTTCTTCAGTCCACCCATTGCCCCCTTTCCTACACAGTTTGTCACAAAAATTGTCAAATTCTCTTAATAATCAGCAGGCAAATGTTAAAAAACCTTAAAAGTCTACTGCCCATATCGTTATTATATTTTAATCGATTTTTATTACAAATCAAAATTAAAGCACTGAAAACAAACGACTTACTTATATCTTTTTTGTATCAAGAACGTTACAGTTTGAGCGGTCGGATCATTTTTGGCACAAAATAAAGGCATGTCTTTTGCGTTTATGCAATCGTAATATTTTCATTACAAATGATACCGATTGCGGTATCGATTAAATATAGAATGAACGAATGTATATCTAAAATAGAACGGTTATGAATTACATGAAAGAAAACTCGATCGTATCCAAGCAGATGACCAAACAATGGCAGCCTGCGGTATATGATGTAAATGCAGGAGAAAAGCGATCTGATCATACAGTGAGCAAAAACGAGGAAAGCAACTTTGGTCCAAGAGAATATGGTATTTTTGGAGCGACTTTTTTTATACTATTTGCGTCTGTTTTTGGCGTATACATGCTTCAACCCGATTTTGATGCGTTACGTTTCCAACGTTTAGACAGTATTGGCGGAACATTTTTGATTATTTTCGGGATACTTTTAGCGGCTATTGCCATCAGTTTTTTGATTTTTTTAATTGTACTTCACCGTAAATATAAGCCCATTGCTTCTGTATCGGACGATGAGCTACCTACTTGTACGATTATTGTTCCGGCTTATAACGAAGGGCAGTTAGTCTATGATACCTTACATAGTTTGGCTAGCAGTGATTATCCGGAGAAGAAACTTCAGATCATTGCCATTGACGACGGTAGTAAGGACAATACCTTTGCCTGGATACAACGTGCCAAAATGGAATTGGGCGATCGTGTTGAAATTTATCAGCAGCCCAAGAATATGGGTAAGAGACATGCCTTATACCGTGGATTTAAGTTAGGTACGGGAGAAATCTTTATTACGGTTGATAGTGATTCTATTGTTAAAAAGGATACCATACGTAATATGGCGAGTCCTTTTGTAACAAACAAGGAATGTGGAGCCGTTGCGGGTAACGTGCGTGTATTGAATACCAAAAAAGCGATTATACCCCGTATGTTGAATGTTAGCTTCGTATTCAGCTTTGAGTTTGTACGTTCTGCGCAAAGTATGCTGGGTACGGTCATGTGTACACCAGGAGCCTTGTCCGGCTATCGTAAAGAGGCTGTCATGAACTGTTTGGAGGATTGGATCAACCAGACTTTTATGGGGCAACCGTCTGATATCGGTGAAGATCGCGCGATGACCAATATGATCCTAAAACAGGGGTATCATGTGTTATTTCAATCCAATGCATACGTTTATACCGACACTCCTGTACGTTACAAAAATCTGTACAAGATGTTTATCCGTTGGGAACGAAGCAACGTGCGCGAAAACATTGCGATGAGTAAATTTGCATTTAAGAATTTCCGTCAGGGACCTAAATGGGGAGCACGTATCTTATTGCTTATGCAATGGAAAAAAGTATTATTGTCTTATCCAATGATGTTGTTGATGCTGTGGACAGTATTTCATTATCCATTGATGTTCCTAAGCTCAACGTTGGTCGGTATCTTAATATTTTCCAGCATCCAGGCCTATTTCTTTGCTTCTAAAAACTCTGACACCAAAGAAGCTTTCTGGGCGTATAGTTACAGTATATTTTATGCCTTCAGCTTATTCTGGATTACACCGTATGCGATAGCGACAGCCGGACGCAGAGGTTGGTTGACAAGAGGTTAAAAGTAAAGCAAAGAACGTATATTTACAGCTATATATGAGAGATTTTAAGGTAAAAAAAATTGCCGTCATCGGCCAAGGATATGTGGGATTGCCATTAGCAATAGCATTTTCCGATTTTTTCCCGGTGATTGGATTTGACATAAATAAAACACGTATCGAAGAGCTTAAGCAAGGGCTTGACCGCACCCTAGAAACGGATCAAAAAGAGTTAAAACGGGCGCGAGATTTATTCCATACATCTAACCAAAACAAAGGTTATGATGCGAGTAATTCTATAGCTGACATTGCAGATGCAAATGTCTATATTGTAACTGTCCCAACTCCGATAGACCGTTATAATTCTCCAGACTTGTCCCCTTTGTTAAAAGCTTCTAAAATGCTTGGAGAGCTTTTGACAATAGGTGATTTGGTGATCTATGAATCTACTGTTTATCCTGGTTGTACTGAAGAAGAGTGTATACCTGTTTTGGAGACTTTCTCGGGATTAAAATTTAATCAAGATTTTTTTGTTGGCTATTCACCAGAACGCATTAATCCAGGCGATAAAGTAAATTCACTTCAAAAAGTCATGAAGGTGACTTCCGGAAGCACGCCTGAGGCCGGATTGGTGGTAGATGGACTTTATAAAAATATTATTGAAGCCGGGACACATTTGGCCCCTTCAATCAAAGTTGCCGAAGCTGCCAAAGTGATCGAAAATGCGCAGCGTGATGTAAATATTTCCTTTATGAATGAGCTCGCGCTAATCTTCGACCGAGTGGGCATAGATACACAGGACGTGTTAGATGCTGCAGGTACAAAATATAACTTCCTTCGTTTTAAACCGGGTTTAGTCGGAGGCCATTGTATTTCTGTGGACCCTTATTATCTTGCTCAAAAAGCAACTCAACTAGGCTATCATCCCCACGTCATTTTATCTGGCAGAGAGGTGAATGATCAAATTGCTTCTTTCATTGCTTCAAAAGTTGTTAAACTGATGATTCAAAAAAATATCAAATTTGAGGGAGCCAAAGCGCTGGTATTAGGTATTACATTCAAAGAAAATTGTCCTGATATTAGAAACAGCAAGGTCATTGACATGATCCATGACCTCCAAGAGTTTGGTTTAAAGGTAGATGTCTACGATCCATGGGTAAATGTAGATGATGTGAAATCACATTTCAATCTCGAGCTATTGTCATCTCTTCCTGAATCTGCAGATTATGACAGCGTTATACTTGCCGTTGGACACCGAGAATTTTTGCATTTGGATCTCAACAACTTAAAAAAGAACCCATCCGTTGTTTTTGATATCAAGGGCCTACTCGACCGAAAATTAGTGGATGCTCGTCTATAAGGAATTTATTTTGATTACATCGGTTACTTTATAAGATCTTGATCTACTTAAATTTGTAATAAGTAGATCAAGATTTTGTTAGTATTGACAACTATATCCCATCGGCAATGTTGAATCGGTAGTCAAGTCAGCTGCGGTTGTTCATCTTTTATAAACGACAAAACCTATTTGTCTGTCTCTACAACTTACAACCAACTTACGCTACCGGTCTCAACGTCATAGTTTGCGCCAACAATCTTAATTTTACCCTCTTCTTCAAGTTTACGGAGCGTTGAACTTTGTCTGCGAATGTCACGGATCGCATGTTTAATGTTCTGTTGATTTAGTTTTTCAAGCAACACACTATTTTTAGAAGAACGTTCTTCCCCCTGATCGATCACCTCATTAATGATCGGGTCGAAATGATTAATCAAATGATTTAGGTTATCCATTCCCATACCCTCAATCTGTGCCGCATCCAATCCTCCTTTTAATGCTCCACATTTGGTATGCCCTAGAACGACAACAAGTTTAGAACCTGCCACATTGCAACCAAACTCCATCGAACCTAAAATATCTTGATTGACAAAATTTCCGGCAATCCGGATACTGAAGATATCGCCCAATCCCTGATCAAATATAAGTTCAGCTGAAGTACGGCTATCGATGCAGCTTAGCACCACGGCAAATGGCCACTGTCCCTCACGCGTAGCGTTCACCTGTTCGAGTAGATCGCGGTTAGCTTTCAGATTATTAACAAAGCGCTGGTTTCCCTCCTTCAGGAAATTTAATGCTTTTTCAGGTGTAATCGTCGATTGTGTTTCGTACGTATGTGCCTTCATAAAATTTTATTATTTGGAATATTAAAGGTAAAATTAATACGTTACATTTTAATTACCAATAGGAGAAAATACCTGTAATTTCTTATATAGCCCCAGTGACTTCGTTCTTTGTGTAATAATCCATCCAAGCTTTAATTCTTCCAACAAACATTTTAAGATAGTTTTCTGTCAAAAATATGTTGGACCAATCAAATCTTTGTGCCTGTACGCCCAGATAAAAAATAAAAATAGAAGCGCCAGCTTTTGGTATTAAGCTGAGCTCTTTTTCAGATAAAAATCTATTGCTCTGGTATCCACGTAAGAAGCTTTGAATTTTTAATTCATACTGCTCTTTATCTGATTCTATGAAAAAAAGTTGTTTGCAGAAATATCCAACATCTAAAATTTGCCATCCATTTCCACAAAAGTCAAAGTCAAAAATCGTAATCTCCTTTTCAGCTGTAACGGCCATATTATCATACCATATATCCATATGAATAATTCCGGTTTTCGTATTATCGAAATCTGAATTTTGAAAATTTCCTCCAAATTCCCTAATGAATTCCATTTCTGGCAACTTGTCCGAAAAGAATTGTTTTAAATACGCATAAGGTAGTTCTATAAGAGACTCCTTATGATAAGATACTCGGTTAATGTTCTTGTTTTCGGTATGGTTGTGAATATTTGCCATTAGAGAACCTATTCGAAAACAAGTTTCGTTGTCCATAAATCGAATTTTCTCCCCTTGAGCAAAGGAAAAAAGTACAAGGTATCTGGTTCCTTCAGGAGCGTTTATTTCTTGAATGAATGCTCCGTCTTTATCTTCAATTGGAAAAGAAACACTTAAATTTTCATTCTTCAATGAGTTCAGAAGTTCAAGCTCTTCAATAATTTGAGTTTTTGACCTCCAGTTATGACTATAAACTCGCAAAACGTATTTCGTTTCGGTGTTGGAAAGAAAATACGTATGATTCATTCCTGTTCTGAATAGGGTACAATTGTATTTGTCGTCTAGGCCATATCTATCTTTCACAAAATCTCCCAATTGTTTGGCAGAAAGAGTAGAGGCTATAACAGGAAATGTTGTCATTTTTTTTTCGCTAAATTTATAGTTTCGTTAATGAAGGATGTTTTTCCATTCAGGGTTATGATCAATAGCAGATTATTTTTTATCCCCCTACAACTTTTGTTTATGACTCACTTTGTTCCCGGAAGTTCATATTGGTTTTGTAGATACTAATAGCAAAAAAAAGCTTGCAATATGATTTGCAAGCTTTTTTAAGTTTTACTCTTTCGATCTGTAGCCCGTAGGGGAATCGAATCCTATTTACATCATTCTATTTATCAGTAATTTACAAACCTCTACTTTTTCCACTCACCGAATAACTCACTGGTTTGACATACGTTTTAGCTGCAAGTACTTTGGAATAAAAATAGCAAAAAAGAACGATATCTTTTATATTTATCTTGGTTATAATAATATGGTTACCACAATAATGGCTGCCAATTATTCTTTAAAACATGGTATTTAAGAACTTCTTCCCTAATTTTTGTGAAGTCGTTTTGTCTCCATGAAGCCACGCTATCACTTCCATAGGCTTTTTTTAAATTTCCACACGTGTCAGAATCTTTTTGCTCTATAACATAGGTCTTAATTCCTCCATTAACCATAGCTGTGGCGGATAAGTGAATATCCTCTCCTGATAAAAAAGTTGCAGGCCAAGTTCCCCAATAATGTTTTAACCATTCTGTTTTAAAAAAATAACTATTACATCCATAGTCGACTTGCGTATCTCCCTCACAATAGTTTTTAAACAAATAAGTCATATCGCCAATAAAGTGTTTTTTTCGATCTAATTCACCAGCTTGTTCAGGCAAATAATTCCCTTTGGGAATGATACGCCCAGTACAGGATATGATTGCATTGTGGAAATTACATTTTTCGAAGGCCGATTCTAACCATTTACATCCTGGGATTACATCATCATCGATCATAAAAACATAGGTAGTTGACACGTTGATAGCTAATGAGAATCTTCCAAAATACTTTAGATTCTTACTCGATTTAATATGATGAATATTGGGAAAATATTGTTTACAAGTGTTTATCGTATCTATTAAATCAATATGATTCTCATATTGATTTACCCATATCTCTTTTGGAAGAAGAGTTTGATTTAATAAAGATAAAAGCTGTTCTTGAAAGTGATCTCTTTTCCAAATATTAAGAATCACAGTAATATCAAGACTGTCTTTGCTTTTGATATCATTTGACAACAATTCACTTAGATTTTGCATAATATAGTTATATATAGTTTTCTATTATTGAAAATGCTTCTTTTTCAAATTCAAGGATATTTTTTAGATGAGAAGAAAAAATGGAATGGGTACCCCAATATTCCATTTTGGAATCATTTTTATCAAATGATTTTAGTGCTTTTGTAAAAAGGTTCCAGTGATTCGCCGACTCCTTAAAATAATTAGCTGCAATAACCAAATCACTAGCATTAAAATCTATGGAGATATTCGTAAGGTATTCTGCAAATAAACTGCGATAGCCACCTTTTATTCCACCGGCTCCTGTTGTAGACTGATAGACTCTCATCAATGTATCGGTCAACTGCTCCGGCTTTAAAATTTTGTCCCACTGGGAAATCTGACGCCATAGTTTTTCCATTCCATATACTCCAACATAAAACGATTGCAGGTTTTTAACCTGGGTAAAATTTAGAAATGTTTTTCTTAACGCTATCTGATGAGATGTTTGGAAGTTTACGTTATCAGGAATCACGACATCATAAAAGAAATTGTGAGGATTTTGCTCGCTATTCCCAGTAGAACGTGCTTTGAGGAATTCTTCAAAAGTAATAACAACTGGATTAAATTGCCTATTATCATACGCTATGAGAAATTCATTCTCTTCATCATAGTTAACAATCAAGACCCAATGTCTTGGAAGATATTGTTGAAGATCTTTTGGTGTCACACGCAGAAGCCCCTCGCAATGAAATGGATTTAACTGAACAGCGACTGGGGTACCGTCTTTCAAGAGTTCTTTTATTATTTCCAAACATCTTTGACCGTCAGAAAATTGTGATATAACTATATCAGTGTTAGTGTTCAATAATAAATCCTCTACAATACTTGAAGAAGTAAGGCAAATATCAAAGTATTTTTGGCGAACAACTCCGCAAAACCCAAAATACAGGCCGCTTCCTAAACCGAATATCATCGATTCATTAAATGCAATGCCTTTGTTCTTAAAGACACCACTCCAGGCTACGCATGCACAACTGCCTCCTGGAACATGCCTATGATTTAAATTTGCCATATTATACAAGAGTTTGTTTTAACCTGTTTAAAATTTCCCGCTCCGAATTCTCTAGATTCCAATACATATCTAGAAGATCTTTAGCAGTTATACTTTTTTTGGGGCATATCAACTCGAGAATTGCTGATTTCCAAACCTCATGACTGGACAAAAGAGAATCGGCTATATGGATCAAGCTGTCTATTCCTTCCTTCAATCCCACAGTTTCGAAACAATGTGAAGCATATTTTCTTCCCATATAATCTTCTCTCGCGAAATCACTATCCGAAATGGCTTCCGACAAGATTTTCCTATGATCCTGAATATTCTTAACTGAAGGATTTTTCTTTAAATTCTCTCTAAGAAGTACAAAAATGTTTGGCCCTATATTAAAATTACCTGTATTCAATGAAAGATACATACGCATCAGAGCATTCTTTAAGAGTATTTTCTTAGCAATTTTGAGATCATGATAAACGGGTGGGATAATCTTAAATCTATTCGGTCCCAAAATGCGGTTCGAAACTTGATCCTTCCAAATTTCCAAAATAGATTTTGACGACCTTCTTAAGACTCTTTCTTTCGTTAACTCTATGTTCAGAACTCCATCTATTGAGCTACCTGCGGTAAGGGATTCGGGAGACATTAATGCCCAAAGGTTTTGATTCGATAGTAAATTTGAACTTGGACTTTCTAATATCGTACTAGGAAGAGTCACCAAAGTTTTATAATTTCTATCAGCCAAATAATCCTCAACTATCCATTTTATATCTCTGCTAGGGTTCCTCGGCTCAACTCTCAGAACTGCCCCTAAAGTCGAAGTGAAATTCTGAATAGCTAAATGATTACTATTGCTGATGTGAACAGAATCGTTTAATTCTGATAAATACCTATTATTGACAACATGACCGGAACTTTTGCTCCTCAATGAGAGGTGATAACATCCTCCAAAAATGAAGACCAATTCTTCAGACAAACAAATATTACTTTTATCAAACAGATAATTAGCTATACAATAAGAAAAATTTGCGCTCATTGGCTTAGATTTTCTGGTTAAATAAAGGCTGCTGGGGTCTTGATTACTGACGATTTAATAGCTTCCTCAAAAAAAGATGGCATATGTAACTTCAATGTAAAAGACTCATCTACAAAAGCTTGTTTTATGTAAGACTTACAGAGCACGTTGTTAAATTCGAGGTCATCAGCATAAAAAATAGTTTGATGAAAGGTAAAATATGAACTGTTTTGAAGTTCCAAAACGGTTCTAATTACAAGTTCCTTCCCCCACTTTATTCTTTTAATATACTTACAATTGCATTCAATAACTGGTAAAAAAAATTGTGACTTCTCAAGATTATCAATAGTAATGCCTAGAACATCTTCGATAAATGCAAATCTGGCCTCCTCAAACCAAACCCAGTACCTCGAATGATGAATTACTTTCATCATATCTGTTTCAGAAAATCGAGGACTTACACGCCAATAATGTTTTTCAAATTCCATAGGTATTTCTATTTTTCAGCCATAATTTTAATTCGTTCATACACTCAAGCTCGCCGTCAACTAATCTTTCAATGTTTGCATGAATAAAATTTCGTTGATCTTTTGCATGTGCTCCAATGGACAACTTACTTGTAAATACGCGCCAAAGGTTTGCTTGATCCTTAAAGTTTGTAGCTATTGATTTTAAAGTTAGATCACCTAACAATGTTCCTAACTCAGACAGAAAATAAGAGTATATTTTTCGTCCTAGTCCACCGCCACTCATACCGCTTTCCATCGCTGAAAATATTAGAAGGGATTCTTTGATAGTTCGATCGCATAAATCCTCTTCAGATAATGAAAGAAAGTGCTTTTTAAAGCTTAATAAGGCACTCTTCCCAATAATAAAATCAACTGGAGATGTAAAAAAATTTGTTATAACTTTTTCAATCCCTCTGATGCTTGCTTTTATAAGATCATCTCGACTAAATTCCTTAGAACAAAAGAAGGAATACCACTGTCCGTCAACCAGCTGAAGTGGATCCACAACGCTCCGAGATTGAAGTAAGTCAGAAAACCAAATCTCTTCCAACTGTTTTTCGGTGATCACTATCGGTTGGGTGAAATCTGTTTCAAATATCGTGACTTCACCTGAATTCGAATCATAATCTGTCACTGTAACAAAATGAAATCCCATATTTATTTGATTGTTCTCAAGGCCGCGAATTTGATGGAGTCGTTGCCTATTTATTGCTATGTTTACAGGCGAATGGTTGAGCAATTCGCCAAGCTTGAGTCTGACGTCGTTAATATTTAACATTCTTCCCCTTAAAAGGTAAATATTTAAGTTAAATGCTAAACCTTCCAATGACTGGTCATTTATTCCGGCAATCACAAAATGAGGTAATCGAGAATATATTTTACCATCATTAAAGCAGAAAATGAGTGTACCTGCCAGTCCCAAAACCATCGAATTCGACAATACAATGCCATTGAATGCCAAACAATTTCTAAAGGTTGATAAACGACAATCAAAACCCGGTATATATCTTTTTTTAAACTTCTCAGTGATTGTCATTTTTTTTCCAATTTATCATTTGTTCCTTATTTATATAATAATCCAGACTTACATAATATTCATCTAGAACAACGTCACGATACTTATTTGATTCTTGACTGCAAACCAAATTAAAAGCATTCAAACTTAACATGCCATTGAAAAAATTAATGTAAGCTATTATATCTTTTGATTTGTTATACTTTTTAAGCAAGAGTGATACATTCCGTGCCATAGCCTCTTTAACATCAACGGAATTACGTTCATGATCTAAATGGAATAACATCATATCGTGATGATACGCCAATTTATACCCCTTCTTAAATGCACGATACGTTAAATCAACATCTTCCGGTCCCCAACTTGTGAAAGTCTCATCAAAACCACCGACAGAATTAAATATCATTTTTGGAAAGCAAATATTACCACCTGTTACCAGCCCCCACCAACAAGCAAGATCTGCATCGGGATTTTTTTGATACGCAACAGGCAAAACTCCGAAAATAGCATCTGTATATGATAGTTTTGAAAGTTCAGTCACGTTTATTTCGTTATTCGAACAAATTCTCTCTATTACGTTCGACACAATTTCTATCGGAATTAACCTAATATTTCCTGAATGGATCCGATCTGGTGCAGCTTTAGTTCGAATAATAAGCTTTTGCAAATAATCAGGTTCCAACAGTATATCATTATCCACAAATAAGATAAATTTACCATTGGCATTTTGAACGCCAAGATTTCGAGCTGCAGCTGAACCATCATTTTTTGTATTTAGTTTCTTAGTTGGATAGGGCAAACACAGATCGGCTAAAAATTTTTCTGTTCCATCCGTACTTCCGTCATTAACTATTATTATTTCAACATGTTCTTTAACTGTTTGAAACATCAAATTCGCAACAACAGCTTTCAAATAGGCCAGTTTGTTAAACGTAATTATAACTATGCTGATGTAACACTCTCTTTTCATATTTGGAAATTATCAATGATATATTTAGACAAACTTTTGGTTGAAACAAATTCAAAATACTCTCTTTGTTCAAATCCCTCTTGGAGGTCTCCTGAACTAGCCCCTCCTCTCAGCTCTTGAATTTTTTCTATAATAGAAAAATAGTCGGCGGTTTTAAGTTGCGTTTTATAGCAATTCATGGCATTTGTTTTTAATCGAACCATCTCATTTGATAAAACAATATTATGGGTAGCATTTACTGGCCCCCAGATTTCATATAGAAAAAGAGCCTCAACTTTTATATTATTCTGCGAAATGAGTTCATTAATTAACCATATCCCCTCCCTACAGATACTTCTATGGTCAGGATTCATATCATAATGGTTTGGCAAAAAAATAATAGTTGGCCGATATTCAAACAATAACTTTTTTAGGCTTGACAAAAACATCTCTTTAAAAATACCAGGTATATCCAAAGTCCTCTCCGGGATTAAAAAGTATTCAGCATCTTCATATCCCAAAATTTTCTGAGCCTCTTTGCTTTCTTCGAACCGTTTATTTTCTCCTCTTTCATTATATTCAGGTTTCGATATAGATCTTAAGTCCTCAATGGTGACGAAACAAACTTTTACTTCGCAGGTGCTGTTGGATTTTATTTTTTGTATAATTCCACCACACCCTATAACTTCATCATCAGGATGTGGTGAAACTATTAGGATTCTGCTAAAATCTTTTATGATAAGCTGACTTCCTCCTCCATTCATATTAGCGCCCGAAAATTTTTTTTCCAGCTGTTTTAAAAGAAAATTGGTTCGAAGAATTCTGGTATTCATAATCAACTAGTTTACTGCTCCAAAAACCAACGATGCACAATTGCCACCAAATCCAAATGAATTTGTCAATACGTTTCTAACTGAAGCGTTCAATCTTGTCTCTTCAACAATATCATAGTCAAAACCCTCTATTTTATTTTGAAAATTTAAATTAGGTGGTAAAATATTATTCTTGATTGCCAAAATACTAATGATTGACTCCACTATTCCCGCGGCTCCAAGTGTGTGCCCAGTCATTGACTTAGAAGAGCTCATAGGTACTTTCCCACTTTCTCCGAAAACTCGTTCTACAGCTTTAAGCTCCATAACATCATTATGTTTGGTTCCTGTCCCATGCAAGTTAATATAATCTATTTCCGATGGATTTAGTTTAGATTCTTTTAATGCCGCTTTTATTGCAAATACAGCTCCTACGGCTTCCGGGTGCGGACGGGTACTATGATAAGCGTCATTAGAAATACCCCCACCCTTCAATTCAGCATATATATGTGCACCACGTTTTTTTGCAAAGCTCTCTGATTCCAAAACTATACATCCAGCACCTTCACCAATTAACAGCCCAGATCTATTTTCATCCATAACTCGAAGCTCACCCTTTGTCATGGCCATCAATGAGTTGAAACCTAGCAATGTAAGCTGGGAAATCGGATCAACGCCCAATACAAGGACGGCATCTACACGACCCGAATTTATTAAATCCTTACCATGCATCAATGCATTGGCACTCGCACTACACGCCGTAACACTCGCACTAATAGGTCCTTTCAAAGCATATCTTTTTGCGACCTCATGTGCTAATAAAGAAAAAGGAATATTTCTTACAATGTCATTTATATTATCAATTTTGGAGAATTTATTCAGCTTGATATTTTTATCGAAATAGTCTCGGTTATGCTCAATATATAGTTTGTCTACAAATCCTCCATAACCGCCTATCGAAGTGCCTATAGAAACGCCGATCCGTCGTTTATTTATTTGTTCATTTTCCAATATCCTAGAATCCTCAATTGCTTCTTCTGCGGCAATACTTGTTAAAATATTACTTCTCAATCCGTTCAATGTTTCATGTTCATCAAGAGAATTAATAACGCCTCCACGATTGTTCCTAAATTCAGAAACGTCCATATCCTTAATTTCGCCAATCCCCGATTTTGAATTAATTAACGACTTTAATACTTCACGACTATTTTGTCCGATTGGGGAAATTATACCAATTCCTGTTATTACGGTCTTTTCCATTGTTTAAAATTTAGTTAATTTGAGATATTACTTGTTTTGCAGATAGATAAATTGGAAAAATCCCGCTTCCATATTTATCCCAGCATCCTATTTGAATAAGATTAGAAGCTACATCATTTAGCTGAAAGTCTGTGTTCCAAGATGAGACTGAAGGAGCCCAACCCGAACCGGCTCCTTCAGAGCTACCTGTAAGATTTTCGAAATCTGCAGGTATGAAAAGACGTTGGACAACAATATCTCTTTTGGAAATACCCAGCTTATCGACCAAAACATTAATAATTAAGTCCTCGAATGCTAGTCGTTTAATTTTATCGATTTCAAAATAACGCACATCACATTCCACTCTTAAATAATAATATTCTTTTGATTCAAAATCTGAATCTGTAATGGCTTCAATATTTATCTTTAAACCACTCTTGAAATTAATTTCACCAGCTTCTTTCCTTGAATAAATTGCTTGTAAATCGTATTCTTCAAAAATATATATTCGCGAAGGCCTGTTCTTTATAATATTATCTGGGAGTTTATCTAAAACAAGATACAGTGAGATTGATGAAAGCGATTTTTGCTTATTACTAACCTTCTTACATATGTCTTGGGGTAAAGGCGGACTAAAATGATTACATATCAATCGTGTAATATCTATAGATGAAACGTATGATTTTGACTTTAATTTAAAATCACCAATATATAAACTGTCTACACAATTATTATAAGTAACAAGAGTGCTTACTTCAGAACCTAAGGAAACTTTCGTTCCATTCCTTAGTAGATTTCTATATAGGACATCGGCGATGTTCTGATTTGATACTTCTTGGAATAATCCTGCAAAATAAATTTTGCCTAAATACGTAAGCATCGTAAGCATTCCTACATTCGAACTAAAAATTCGCGCGGAAAGAATCGCTTTAATTTCAGAACTTATGAATAAATAATCTAAAAACTCGATATATGATCTTTCTAAATATGAACTTACAAGTTTGTTCTTTTCAAGAATTTTAATGCTTCCCAACTTCGAAAAAGAAAAATATACAAGCCTCATGGCTTCAAAAAACTGATTAATGCCATCCGTTTCACTGGGGAATTTATCGATCAAATTCTTTTTTAATATTTTGTAATCAGCATCTACAAAAAAATCAAAATCGGGAAATATGTATTGATCGATCACCTCAACTTTTCTAAAACTAAGTTGTGGTTGTAGATTCAGTTCGTTTAGAAATTTCCTTAATGGACTATTATCTTCCATTCCAAGAAAATAGGTTACTGTTCTGTCCAGTTGATGTCCATTCAAATCAATTTTCGACAAAAAGCCCCCGGGAAATGAATTCCTATCAAGTAATAGTACTTTTTTATTGCGATTTAACAACATATTTCCCGCAAACAAACCTGCGATCCCTGCTCCAATAATGATACAATCGTATTCCATTGAACTCCTCATAAATGTGGGTTAAAAACAGCACAATCTAAATCGAGCTAGATTGTGCCATTATGTTAAATGTTTTGATAGTTTTTCTCTACAAAATCATCTATCGTTTGCACTGAATGAAAGATATGCATGTCTTCATCAGAAATTTCGACATCAAATTCATTCATTATTCCAACAGCAATTTCCAGTGCATCCACTGAATCCAGACCAACACCGCCATCCTCTTTGTTCGCAAAAAGCACAGCATCATCAGGGATTTCATTTGGAGTCATTTTTAAATTGAGTTTTTCAATAATAAGCTCTTTGATTTTTGTTTTTCTTGTTTCCATTTTTTTAATTATTTAAGTGAATTTTTTTAAACTGAAATTGACAAACCACCATCAATCACAATAGATTGACCTGTTATATAGCTAGAGGAATTCGAAAGCAAAAAAGCAACGGTTTCGGCAACCTCACTATCCAGGCCGAAACGAGCTAATGGTATAGTGTTTATATACGACTTATCTTGATCTGTCGGCGTTTCCAACATACCCGAAGCGATATACCCCGGAGCCACTCCATTTACCCTAATATTAAACGGGGCCAATTCCTTAGCGGCTATTATTGTTAAAGCGTTGAGTCCTGCCTTGGATGCGCTATAGGCAACCTGCCCCTTAAGCCCCATCGTACCAGCTAACGAACTTACATTGACTATATTTCCGGAATTCTGGCTAATCATTATTTGCGAGACATATTTGACCACAGTAAAGTTCCCGACTAAGTTTGTATCGAGTATCTCCTTAAATTTTCGAATAGTTTGCATTGCAATAAACCCTCTGGTTAATATCCCAGCATTATTAACCAAACCGTCTATTGTAGTATAGCGAGATTTTAACTGAGATATTTTAAATTTCACATCCTTCTCATCATTTAGATCAAATTGTATCGAATCAGCTTGTAAGCCTTCCCTTTCAATTATTTCCCGCAGCGATTGTATTCTATCGTTGTTTTTGTTATAATGCATAATCGGAATACCTCCTAATCGTGCAATTGTAAGTGATATAGCAGAACCGATTCCTCCACTGGCGCCTGTAACCAGTATTGTTTTTCCTTCTAAATTCATATTTTTATATTTTATTTTGATAAAACAACAGACGAGAAATGTCCCCCTACATCGTATGAGTTTACTAATATCACGTCGCAATTCGGATTCTTTAGAATTTTGGAAAACGCATAAATGACATTTCCGAAATTATTATTAGAAAAAGTCTCGCCAGTAATATCCTTTGGGTAATCAAATGCGATACTCTCTCCCAATAGGCTCTTCAAAATATTTTCTTCTATCTTAGCTTCTTTACTCCACGAAGGAAATGCGGAAATAACATGAGAAATCCGTCCCTTAACAAATGGATAATTTTTCAATAATTCCGTTGTATTATAAGTAATCGTCTCATCTTCAATACCTTCAGAGTTATCGAATGTAAACTTATCATTTTGATTATAGGATGATTCGAAGGCAAGGATTTCGAAAAGCTTCGGTATATTATTTTCTTTAGCAAAACTATCCGTTGTAATAAAGAAGGTTATAGCTCCCTCCGAATAATCACCATAATAAAATAAGTTCTCAGGGATTGAAACAGCTTTAATGCGTTCAGTTATTTCATCAAACGCTGAAACAAAGAGTCCCTTTGCACGTTTGAGTTTTAATAAATCGAAACTATATCCAATAGGATTATATCCAGAAATTGTTGTATTAAAACCATTTATTCCTAATTTTGCTGTTAAAGTACCAGTTGCGGCATTGGGAACAGTAAAAGGGAAAATAATCGGGCTAGCATTTTTTATTCCGTTAGAAAGAGCAGAATTAATAAATTCTTCGGAACTAGACATCGAACCAAACACAGTATTAGCAACAATACCTAAATCTTCTTTATGTTCGGATAGCGCAATTCCTCCTAAATTTTCAACGCATGATAAGCCGGAGATCAACAGTAATTTTGAGATCTTATCAATCCGCCTAACTTCCTCATGCGGTAGATATCTTAAAATATTCGACTCTAATACCTCTTCGCTAATAAGCTTTTCTATATTTTGATAAGCAGTAACCGACGTATAAGCTTCATTTTTCTCCAGAAACTTCATTCCTGTATGAAAAACCCCAAGAGAGGATACAACAATACTTTCCATTTTTTGTAAGTTTAATTTTTAAATAAATGAATACACAACTATTCCTTTTCCCACAAGCTTACCCTTAACTTCGGCCTTAACTTCAACCTGAACAAATTTTTGTAGTTTCGACTGATACTTCGCGGTAATTTCGATAGTGTCTCCAGGCACGATGAAGTCAGTAAATTTAAAGTCATTGACTCTAGCAAGATACCCCTGCCCTGACATCATTTTACTTACCAAGATACCCCCAACTTGCGCGCATGATTCGATCAGGAGTACTCCCGGATATACCGCATTATTCGGAAAATGTCCCTGTAAGTAGAAATCAGTTCCAGAAACATTTTTTATACCTACAATAGAATCCTCCGCTATATTTATGATCTTGTCCACTAGCAAAAAAGGGAATCTATGAGATAGTATTGTTTGAATATCATCATAAGATATTTCTTGATGATTAGATACTAAGTCTTTTCCTTCCATTTGAATGTTTTGATTGATATTATTGAGATAAAAAAGATTAAAATGATATAACCTACCATATAATATTTGAATGATAGTAAGGGCTCATTAAAGTTTGCCACTTCTCTTATAACTTCAACGAAATACGTCAATGGGTGAAACCAAGCAGCGTTTTGGACCATTTGGGGTAGCGCGCTCAAAGGGATAAAAACTCCACAAAGGAAGCTTGCTGGAAAGACAAAAAATCTATTAAAATTGTTGCCGTTTTCCACTGTGTTACAAGCATTACATAAAAAAATACCAAAAAGAACAAACAAAAGGCTGGAGGCCGAAAGTATCAGAATGACATTTAAGATGTTACCATTAATCTCATAAGCAAATAGAAGCTTAGCAATTAGAAAGTACCCAACTACCTGTAGAAACATAATACATAAATAACAACCTATATAACCCATCAAAAATTCGCCTTTTTTTATTGGTGAGATCTGAAGTCTTTTCAAACTTCCTTTAGTACGTTGAATTAACAGCATTATTCCCCCAGATAATCCTACCTGCATAATTGAAAAAATTAGTATTCCAGGAAAAAAGAAGGCAAAATAGTTTCTATTATTAGCTCTGATTTCCCCTATTTCAACTTTGGGTGCCATTAACCCCTCAGACTTGAGAATAGAAACTTGAATCAAGGGTTCCAAAAATTTAAATAATTGACCTTTACTAGTATCAGCTAGCACCATGATCTCTTTATCCGTAATTGCAATCCCGAGCGCCAATTTACCCGTACCTATATCCCTGCTCAGTTTATCTTTAAGTTCATAATATTGGAGATGAATGTCATCCATATTTTGGAGACGTTCGATTATAAGACTATAAGATGAATCTCTATTATCACCATATATACCTATGACCTGATTTCCTCCGAGCTTTCCCTCCATGGTAATCCCAAAAATTACCATGATGAAAGCGTTAAAGAAAAAAATCATAAATAGATTAAAACGATCTTTAAAAAAAATCTTCAGAAATACCTTAAATATCGAGATCACATTCTTCATCGCTTAATCTTTTAGTATCGTCTTGTTATATAAACTTTTGTAAACATCTTCCAGATTCGAATCGCTCAGATTTACATTTACAATTCTTACTTCTCTATTATTAAGTAAATTAAGCATGTTGGACAAATCACTTACAGAATTATCAGACTGGATAGTAATTATATTTCCTGCTATATTTGCCATATTTTGCAGCTCAGAAATCAGCTCAACACCTAAATTTTCGGCAGTTTCTATCTTAATCTGTCGAGGGGAACCTGTACGCTTAGTCAGATTGAATGGAGAATCATCTGCCACTATACATCCTTTTCTAAGAAACACTATTCTATCGCATAGAGCTTCAGCTTCTTCCATATAATGGGTCGTTAAGATTATAGTACTTCCCATCGCTTTATAATGCCTGATTTTCTCCCACAATTCAGTCCTTGCATTAGGATCCAATCCTGTTGTAGGTTCATCTAGAAAAAGTAATTTAGGATTGTTAATCATAGCCAAACATAAATTGACTCTTTGAAACTGCCCACCGGACAAATTGCCAACTTTCAGGTTTAAAATTTTATCGAGACTGAATCCGTTAATTACTTCCTTCCACGAATTTTTTACATTATATAGCTTATAAAATAGTTTTAGATTATCCTGAACCGATAATTCCTCAAACAAAGTCGCTTTTTGTAGCTGGATTCCCACACGCTCTTGAATCTCCTTTAAATTGTATTTAATATCAAGACCGAAAACTCTAATACTTCCTTTATCGACGGAACGCAATCCCTCTATGCTTTCCAAAAGCGTACTTTTTCCTGCGCCATTTTCTCCTAATATTCCTATAGTTTCACCATATCCTATAAATAAATTGATATCCGTCAGCACTTGGGTATTAGCATAGAACTTATTTAAATTACTAACTTCAATAATATACTCCCTGTTATCCATAATTCTTAGTTATTAAAACCAAATCTTTTTTCCCAATTTTAAATGACTGTTCAGACAGATAACTATTGAAATTATCCGAGTCAATTTTGATTATTTCCCTCCTGGTGTCCGATGTGGAACATACTGCGATGTTAAAAATTGATTTATATAAAAAATATTGAAAATAAACCTGGTCCCCGTTATCTATACCGTAACTTTTCGAATTTTTTAGAATTGAAAAGCTTGAAAAAGGCAATAGCAATCCCAATCCTAAATACTTGGAATAGCTTTCTTTCAAGCACCATAATTCCCCTAATTCAAAATATCTTTCAGATCTATGATTAAGTGCGAACCATTCACTTTCTGAAAAAAAAGGTTGCATTCCTATATCAGGAAAGCTAGCCCTACTTTTCTCAATATCAATACCGATTGGCGACCGACTACATACAAAGACGTAAAAATTTGAGCTATGAGAAACATTAAAATGTACATCTGGGATCCCGTCGAGGTAGGGCTTACCATACCTATCCTTACAGATCTTTATTTTATCCCTTTTTAAATCCGTGCACTGTTCAAGGCAATACTTTATGAATTCATCACCGATACGAATGGAACCTGAATCAGAAATATTTTTATTCATTCCGCTTTTGCTCCTGGTATCCTCAAGTAAATAGATCGCCTCCAACATGGTCTTTTTAATTTAGGTAATAGTATTAAGTCAACTTGGTTGTTAAAATAGTCTATTGTATAATTAACTTTATATTATAAACTTCTTTATCAAATGTATGCGATATTTTTTATCGGATCAATAGTTGTGGATATTTTTTTATAGAAAAAACTATAACCTACTGAATATTAGTGATAAAAAAATACTTGACATATGCTCTATACACCAAAACTTAACTTAAGGTTCAATATCCAGCACAAATGTTATCAGAAAAAAAGTAAAAAAAAATTCACTTTATATTATAAAGTATTTTACATTTGTAAAGTAAATCTAACGGTATTATGAAAACTGAACAGTTAAAATATGTCTTAAGGAATATCTTAAGGAAGAAAAAGCAAACTTTTTTTTCGTTTCTATGTATTGGAATCTCATCATTAATAATTTTCTTCAACCTCGCTTTCAATAATGGGATTCAGTTTCAGTTGAAAAGGGGAATCAATGAAGGAATTTCAGGGAACACAACAATATATAAGTCTGATAAAGAGAATATTAATATTTTGGAGTCCCAATTAAGTAATCAAAAAAAATTCCACTTCGATGAAGATAATAAATCTAAATTTTTTAAAAGTTTTGGTAATTTAAATATTGACAAACGAATACGATTTGGCGCACTTGTCTCTCACAATGAGGAGACTTCATATTTAAATATCCAGGCTCTGGAAGATGATCATTTTTCGAGAATTTCTGCGGATATCAAAATTGAAAAAGGTTCCCTTCCAGCCTCACCATCTGAAATACTCATTAGTCATTCTTTCGCTAAAGAACTAAAAGTTTCCATTGGAGACACTTTACTGATAGTCGCAGATAATACCAATGGATATATGAGTGACGCTATTACTATTGTAAAGGGAATTTTTAAAGAGACAGGACTTGCAATTTATTTTGACCGGATTGGATTTGTTAAATATAAATTCGGAGAAGACCTTGTTCAAATTGATAACAATGAAGCTGTAGAACTTATCGTAAATCCAGACTTTAAAAACAACGATGATATTGACAAAAAAACATATGAAAGAATTGAAAATCACTTTTCAGCACAAAGATCCAATTTTCGGCTTTCTCCATGGAATAAGACTGTTCCTCTTCTCTTTTCAATTGTTGAAGTCTGGAATTGGGGAGGAAAGTTTACATATCTAACATTTCTAACTTTTAGCATGATAATATTGGTAAGTGTTTCAACCTTAGTAGCCAACTCTAGAAAAAAAGAATTCGGCACCCTGATCGCTATTGGTTTTAAATGGAAGGAAATTTATAAAATGATTCTATTAGAATATCTAATAATCGCACTCAGCGCAATTTTTATCGGCTTAGTCATCCTATTCACCTTCTTAAAATTTATCATTCCACAAACGGGAATGCATATAGGTTCTGTGGATTTGCAAGCGGCACTACTCACAGAATACATCCGCCCAAAACTAACATTAGAAGATATACTATTTGTATCAGTAGTATTTATAACTATAATAATTATTTCGATAGGAATTACGATCCAAAAAATCAAAAAATATGACCCACTAAAGCTTATTAACAATTAATTATGAATATACTGATTAAAATAGCCATTCGGAATATTAGAAGAAACTTCAGCACAACTTTACTGAATGGTGCAGGGATTAGCTGTACAGCTATCCTCTTACTTCTTATATTTTCATTGTCAAAAGGAATTGAAACTTTTATAGTCCAGAGGAACATACAATTTGAAACAGGGGCTCTCTCAATTGAATTTGATAAACAATTGCTCCGTCAAGAAAATAATGAACTTGCAATCCCTCTATTGAAAGAAATCGAAAGCAAATTAAAAAATGATAGAAACGTTGCTAAATACAGTTATCGAGTTTATCCTCCCAATTGCATTCTCTATCATGGCGAAAATCAGATAAAGGTTAACCCAAATGGTATGCAAAAAAGTGATCTCCCATTATTTCAAGATATGTTCAAGGTCCTTGCTGGAAAACTTGAAGATGAAAATAAGGGTGAAGTGCTAATCAGTGATGGTATTTCAAAGGAATTGAATATTAAAGTTAAAGACAAAATTACCATTATGGCGCAATCTGTAGATGGCACCATCAACTTGGAGGAATATCCTGTAGGGGGAATATTTAGATATACCTCACTGGCAAATAAATACAATGTATATATGGATTATAACAAAGGAATGTCTCTCTACAATTCCAAACTACCATCCAAAATTATAATACAAGTACGCAATTTGGATAATATTGAAGAAGCTAAGAAAATTCTGAAAACAGAGATAACCAGTATTCAAGAAAGTCTAAACATCCCCCCAAGCTATATAAAAATCTCATCATACCTAGATGGAATTGGATTGGCAAAATCGTTATCTAATATCAACAGATACAGTATGATGAGTCTTGCCTTTTTTCTACTCATGATCTCTTTTGTTGGAATTTGGTCTATGCAGACGGAAAATAGAATTTTACGTGAAAAAGAGACAGGGACAATGCTCTCTTTCGGTTTTTCTGGAAGATCCGTCCGAACCATATATTCGATCGAGAGTATCTATATGGGCTCAATCTACACTGCAATTGGAATTACAGTAGTTATACTGATTGTTAAGTCAATTAATCTACAGGGGGGGGTATTTCTTGGTGAAGCCGCTTCTTTTGCATTCGGCTCGTCGATAATCAATCCTATTTTAACGGTAAAAGATATCTCTATTACGATTCTTTTATGCCTATTCTACCCCCTACTTGCTACTCTAATCTCTTTGATTGAAAATAAACGTAATACTATAGAATACCTTAAAAACAAATAAAATCATGAAAATTCAAATCACTCTTTTTCTGTTATTTATATCATTAACAGGGATCGCACAGACAAAAAAAATTGACTATCTACAGCTAATGGACAAAAGCTTATATGTAGAAAAGGCCAATCTTAGAATGGAAATTTTCAGTAAAGGTAAATTGGCTAAATTCTATGAAATGACATCTTTTCGTGATGGCGAAAAAATGCGTCTTGAATTTCTCCAACCAGCAACAGAAAGAGGTCGTAAAATGTTAAACGACGAAACCAATTTATGGATGTTCTTACCTAGAACAACGCGAGTAATGAGACTACCTTTGAAACAAGCATTTATGGGCAGTGATGCTTCGAACAGGGATTTAATGAGACTTTCTTTTTCTAGAGACTATACCGTAATAGAATCAAAAGAACAAGCTAATTATCTTATCCTGACATTAAAAGCAAAAGACCTATCTGTCTCATACAATAAAGTTGTATTAACTATTGATAAAGACAAATTTTACCTGCTAAAACAAGAAATGTATGGGCTTTCTGATAAGATAATAAAGACCATGATATTTGATGATCATATTTTATTGGATGGTTTAGGATTTCCGACTAGCTATACCATTATAGACAATTTGCTAAACAACAGTAAAACTACGCTCAAATATTCTGAAGCTAAAAGAAAAAATGAGTTATCAAATGAATTTTTCACTCTTGGTTCTCTAAAAAAATAATCGGAGATGATGAAGCTACTTTATATATACCCTTCTAAAAGACTTCTTTTAATTTTTCATCTGTCAATCTTTATAATGATATGGTGTAACCTTTCATACAGTCAATCGTCAAAATATAGCTCCCTCTTTATTTTCGAAAATAAAAATGATATCAGCTGGATGAATAGTAAATCAAATGTCAACCCTAATAATTATATGGGTATAAAGGAACTAGCTTCTGAGACTAGATTATTTCCGATTCTTTCATTTAATGATTCTTTAATCAACGATGCTGTGGGAAATATTCAAATAGAGTCTGGTATATATAACTATAATTATTCTGATTCAATTAAATTCAAATTTATGGAACTATATGCTGGTATCAGCTTGAATGAGAAAAATCGCTTTATTATAGGAAAGAAAAGGCTCGATTGGGGGAGCGGACTCCTTGGGAACCCCACCTTGTTTTACACGCAAAAAGATCCGTTAAGAATACAGAATAGATTAGAAGGAATTTATCAGGTAAACTATAGCCATCTATTTGAAAACAGCGATATCGGCATTTTCATTTTCCCAGACTCCAAACTCTCGAAAACTAAATTTGCAATTAAATATAATACCGCGGGAAATAGAATTTCATACAGTGGCTTGTACATATTATCTGGGGAAGGACATCAAATAGGTTATGATATTTCTTACGGTGCAGATCGCTTCACTTTATACACGGAGGGTATGACAAGAACTTACTCAAGAAGTTATGGAATATCGAAAGATGGAGTTCTGACTTCTCCTCAGGCCAAATCAAAAAAAATCTATAACGATATAGTAGTCGGGGCCTCAATTTCATTGTCACCCAGAATTTCCAGCTATCTAGAATATAGATTTAATGAGGACAATCTTGGAAGGTTAGAAATTGATCTATATAAAACTAATCTTCCTCGGAATGCCGAATTATATGACCCAATTTCAATAGGAAAACATTCAATTTTTGGGAGTTTCGAATACAAAGATCTTTACGGAAGATGGTCACTGAATACTAGAGGATTTTATAACCTGTTTTCAAAACAGCTTGTTTTCTCTCCTTTATTTACATATAACATTAACAATTTTCAAGTAGAATTCTCTTCAATGGCGTATAACAATTCATTCTCAATTTTTAAACTACAATCAACAATTTTTTTAAGTCTATCATTTTAGCAGCAATAAATATGAACAGTGTAATCCATTTAGAAAATATTAGCAAAAGCTATTTTAGCGGTGAAGTTGAAACCGCAGTAATTTCCAATTTTTCATGGAAATTTCCTAAAGGTTGTTTCTCCATCCTCGCTGGCCCATCAGGATCAGGAAAATCAACACTTCTTAATATCATGGGGACTTTAGATTCTCCAACTTCTGGAAAATACCTTTTAAATCAAAAAGTAATTGATTTTTCTAACAGTAACATACTGACGCAAACAAGAAAGGAGCATTTCGGCTTTATTTTTCAATCGTTTAATCTGATACCGGTACTCTCAGCATTAGAAAATGTCGAATTACCCCTGACACTCTTAGACCTGACATCTGCCCAAAGAAGAGAAATGGCGATAATAGCGTTGAAGTCTGTCGGATTAGAACATAGAATGAATAATAGACCAGGACAAATGTCAGGCGGGGAACAACAACGCGTAGCGATAGCACGCGCAATAGCTAGAAAACCAGAGGTTGTATTTGCCGATGAACCAACAGCGAGTTTAGATAAGGTAAATGCCATAAAGATCATTGAATTGATGAAAAATCTAAATTCTATTACTGGAATAAGCTTTATTATAGCTAGTCATGATGAGAAGGTAATAAACGAAGGAAACGAAATAATATTGATCGGGGAAAAACAAGAAGCTTAAGAATGGATTTATTATCGACCTTTTTTATCGAAATAGAACAAGATTCGGGAATTTGATTATAGAAATACAAAAAAAAAAATAACTTTACATAATAAACTAATAGCACACATTATTCATTGATGGAAAACGAGAAAAAATTATCTGACAGAGAAAGCTTCGAAATAATTACTAGAATGATAGAACAGGCTAGGGCAAATATCGATTCGAAAATGGGTCCTTCGGTTCTATTATTTTGGGGATATACTACTGTCATTGTTGGTTTGATCATTGCTCTTTTAGGATATTTAGATTTATGGCCACATCGCTCTTTTCTATGGCTGTTGATACCTTTAATTTGTTACCCACGAATAATTAAATATATAAAAAAGAGTAATGGAAAGCATCCGTCATATCTTGATATCAGCATTAATTATATTTCACTCCTATATATAGTCATTTGTACTACTGTAGCTGTTGCGAGTGTGTGGATAACATTTCCTGTATTCTTTATCGAAGGTTTACTTATTTCAATGTGGACGGTTACTATAGGAGTCTTAGTTAAATTCAAGAAAATTATGCTTGGAGGAATTTTTGGCATTATACTTTCCCACTTGTTTCTTTTCTTTAATGATCAAAATCTCGAAATAGTTCTTTTTGTTTTAATCATTTTCTGTTCATTTGTAATTCCTGGACATTTATTTTCTGCATCACTGAAAAGCAGAGGAGATAATCATGAATAAACCATTAGACCCGATAATACATTCTGAGTTGAGGTTAGCTATTATATCACTTTTGATCTCAGTGGATGAGGCGGATTTCAATTTGCTTCTTTCCAAGACTAACTCTACTGCTGGAAATCTGAGTGTTCAATTGAGCAAATTGGAGGCTGCGGGATATATCTCCATTGAAAAAACTTTCAAAAACAAAAGGCCAAACACTATTTGTAAAATTACAGAGAATGGTATTAAAGCATTCGAGGAGTATGTGAAGATTCTAAAAGGTTATCTTAATTTATAAGCAAGCAGAAGTTGGGCATAGCCCTACTTTTCTTGCCCCATTTGCCTAAAATGGGGTTTAGAGTATCCTCCAGGGATACTCTCTTCACTTAATGCTCGCATCAAGCCACTTTTTAGTATACTGGACAGTATACTTTAAATCCATTCCACCATGAAAATAATAGGCTGTATATCAAATAGGCAATATATCTAGCCTTAAATTTATTCATATAGCTATATATCAAATTTTATAAAAAATAAACTAAATAGATTCTTAGAAGTTGAGAGTTACCTCTTCAATGCAAAACACTTTGTGAAATGATATTTTTTTTAGTAAATTTATATTAAAACATTAACGAATGCTAATACAATTTGGAATAGACTATGGGCTAAAGCCTAAATTCGGAATAATTGGTGATATCAGTTTTCAAGAAAATTATGATAAAGCAAAATGCAAAGGCTTAGTTTACGTCCATTGTCCAGATAGCACAGGAAAGGAAATGCCTTGCGAGTTTGGTTTTATGATGCAAGAAGAACGGTATGCTGAAAAATTTCTTGATTCATTAATTGCCTGGAAAGAGAAATTAGACGATAGTAGAGCTATAGATTTAGAATTTTTCGAATACGAGAATGGAGATTACCTTCTCTCAATATCACCAAATGTAAAGCTGTTAATTGAAAGTATAATTCCAGACCACCTTAGGGACCACGTTGATCCAGCTGTAGTCCAGATGTATCAGGGGAAAGGAGGAATGAAAATTAGCCAAAATTATAGAAATTTTAAAGAAAACTATTTAAAGGGGAGAAACATTGCCGTACGATATTTTCTTGTAAACGAACACAATCAGATTATAAAAAGAAGTGAAAAATATTTTGTGAAGACTGAGTTCAAATTTTCAATAGAAAACAATTTAGACGATGAATCTAAATTAAATCCCATACTAAATCGTAACATCAAACGATCGAAACCACCCAAAATAAAAAAGGATGATCGGGAATTCATTGACAATAGGAATAAAAAGCTTAAATATTTTTTCCCTGTAACATATCAAAGATTAATGAATGAAGGATGGTTATCAGAAGTTGTCTCTGAAATCAATAAGCGATATTCAATGGATCAAGTTATACAGGCTGTTAGTAATTTAATTTTTATGGAAAGGTTAAAACAAAATGATACAATAAAAATCGACACAGCTAGAAGTGGCTATGATCTTGAATTAATCAAATATTTATCAGAAAATTATGAATCCTTTAATAGTTACTTTCCTGACAGTAGTATATTCAATAAACAAAAAATAGAAAAACAGATACGCCTTGATGAACAGTATTTTAAGAAACAAACTAATAATATATAATTATGACAATTTTAAGTGAAATCGTTGCCTTTCTAAATCAGGATCCGACTGGGATCGCCAGTTCAGTGATCGCCAGTGCTTCTTATGATTTCTTAAAAAACACGCTTAATTTCAAGAGCCTAAAAACTAAAATAGGGAAATTATTCAGGAGTGAAAAAGAGACCGAAATTTTCATACAGAATCTATGTGAAAGACCTGCGTCAAATAATGTTGAGAGTGACATAAAGGCTTTGTACCAGGAAACGACGGGCAGTCAAGCCCCATTGGATATACAATCGCTCTTAGTAGACTGGCTTAAAGAAAATAAACACGCGATTGAAAATATAAACAACATACAAATTTCTCATTCAAGCGGCTTTAATATCGGAGTACAAAATGCTGCAAGAGATATTATAAATATACAGGGGGATTACAGGGCTACTAAGGATTCTGATGCAGATCAATAAACAGGAAGCAGACACGATAGTCAACATTGCTGGAAATCTTATTAATTCAGGAGAGCTCCGCATCAATACGGTGTATCTAAATGTAGATGGGAAGCAAGTAGAAGCATTTACGCAATCCGATCAATCTGCCCTGAAAGTCCAATTCAATATAAATTACCTCACATTTCTTCAAAAAAACTTTGAAGGTAAGAATCTTATTAAACGTTCTGCCTGCACAGAAATCGAGGAACTTTTGGATACGAAACAGGAATTGGCTGTAATCGGTCAACCCGGCGTGGGAAAAAGCTGCATGATGTATGAACTTTCAAAATCATACGTAAATGTCGTTTATCTTAATCTAAAAAATAAATCACTCAAGACAGTCCTGCTGTATTTTATCAATAAAATTAATGAAGTCAACAGTCAGCCCCTAACCTTTATAGATGATATTGATATTTGCCTGGAAATATTGCAGAGCCTATTGATCAAAAGCAAAATGATCTTCTTTCTTGATGAGTGCGAGGCAGCAGTTGATTCATTTGAGAGAATACTGCTGCTCAATAAATTTGAAAATAAATTTCTGTACACTTCTCAGAATAACCTGCCATTCACAAATAGCAGAATTGAAATCTTTACACTTGGGACATTTGACATTGAGGAATCCCGACAGTATTTAAATCAACAGGGGCTAATCCTTGATATCTTAACTTTTAATGAGCTGTACGATGTTTCATGTGGGAATGCACTTTACCTATATTACTATAGCCAATATAGTGTCAATCCTCTCCCTAAGGATCTTGCAAACTACCACAGATCAATATGGGGAAGTCTCTCTAACAAGGAAAAAGAATGTCTCATCTTTATTTCACTTTCTTATCTTCCCATGTCAATTACATCGTTGGTTTCACTTGTTTCTTTTGAAAGCTTGCAGGAAGCCAGCGAATTTATAAGCAGATTACGCTTGGCAACAATATCAGATGATGGGCATTTATCTATATTTCATCCCTCATTTAGAGATTTTATTTCAGATGAGCTGGCAAGATTTTCAACTTTAAAAACTTATAAAATTCGGCTAGGAGAATATTATCAGGAAGAGAACGACTATATTCAGGCGACGTTTCTTCTAATTGATGAGAAACCGGATGCAATACATGAATTTGGTTTTGAAGCTTTACCTGGGCTTGTAAACAGGGGTGATCTTGAGCTTGCCAATCGTCTCATAAATATCCTGCTTACTAAAAAACAATCCTCATATGTTACAGGCTACCTTAAATACCATCTTTACGGGAATCTCCGCTTGCTGAATAGAGCAAGAAAGGCGGATGATATTCTCGAAGAAGCACTGAAACTTCTAAAAAAAGCAAAAGACCGCAAACTTTATTTAAGCGCATTAATGGGCAAGGCTATTGACCTTATTGAAAGAGGAGAACATCAAACAGGAATCGATCTCGCAGATTCTATTCTAACAGATAAATCCTGCTCAGATGAATTGTTTAAAGGCCAGCTATTGGTTAGCCTTTCCAAGATATATGTTGACCTCCACCAATTCAAAAAAGCTGCGGTTGCAGCAAAAACAGCCTATGATTCGTTTGCAAAAGAAAACCATCTCCATGGGTTGATATCAAGCCTTTCAAATTTAGCCTCTGCATTGGGATGTACAGATGACCAGAAAAAACTTGCAGAGGAATATGCGCTGAAATTACTCCAACTCCCATTGGAAAAAATAAATTATGGTACAAAGTTGATTGTCCTAAATGTCTTAACATCCTTAAACCGTCAGAACGGGAATTATGAAGCAGCAAAAAAGTATGGGTATGAAGCAGTATACCTTTGCCAGCATTATAAACTTGAACAAAAAGCAATTTTGAATCTTACCAATTATGGGAATGTAATTAGGGATACCGGAGATCTAACGGGAGCAATAGCAATCTATGAAGAGGCATTAGAACATAGTGTTAAGCTCGATCTACCTAAAGAACAATCAAGGGTCTGCTGGATTTTATCAAGTATCTATGCTGAGCAGGGCGAACAGACGAAAAGCTTAGAATTTATAGCGGTTTCGATCTCGATGGCCGAGAGGGTCAATTATCTTTATGGAATGGCACATGGACTAGATGAACAGGGAGCACTACTCTCAGAAATGAAGAGAATGAGTGATGCCGGTGCTAGCTACGAGAAGGCATTCCATATATTCAATTCAATGGACGACATGGTCAGGGAAAGTAGAAATTGTCTCACGAATGCAATCTTATGTTATATGGAATCCGAAGAATCCGACCGGCTCGAAGGACTTATAAATCTTTCATTGGATAGCTTGGAAACCAGCCGTTTCATCGACCTTGGAGGGATTTCCGATTACGACAGAATCAATATCGATGTACATAATTATTTCCTCAGAATAGGTAAAAAGGCAACAGAGTCAGTAAATGCACCAAATTTAATTCAGTCATATCTCAATTATTTAAAATATTGCAAAAGAACTCCTCTGGTCAGCAGTAAGGATTTTAAAAATTTATTACTTCAGCTCAGTAAAAATGTAAACACAAACAAATATATCAAAGCGAATCTTGCTGTCCTCATCGAGCAATCAAGCAATTTATTAAACCGGAAAGATTTATTGGACGTCATCGAATCTTTAGACCAACAGTTAGAGGGCTTTTTTGCGAGGGAAACAGAATTTGAGATAATTTTCTTAATAAGTTTGAAAGAAGGATTCAATATTGAAATAGGAGTATTAAAAGACGAATTGACCAACATAAAATTGACTATTAACTTTATATTATTTTTATACTCACTTCCAAAGTGTCTATGCTTTAAAGGAAACAAAATGGAATCGTTCTGTAAGATTAACATGATTAACTACTCTACACTTATATCCCATTTAGGTAACACTAAAGTGCCGTCATTTAATTTTGATGATTTCATACAAGTAACGATCTTAAATCGACCGGACTATACGATACCTCTTTTTGTCGTTGTGAATGATGACTTTGAGTCTTTTTCAGATCTCATGGAAAAAGAAGAGAACAAATGTAATTTCTACTTTATCCGAACATTGATTAATGAACTTATCGGACATTTCCACCATGCCAAAAAGAATATTATCTGGAAATACACAAAGTCTTTAAGCCAAGAAATAGCTCATCTATATGATTATACAATGATTTCTGGCCAGGCGGAAACCCAATCTGATTTTCATGTTGATCTTTCCAAGCTTGACGAAGCATTTAATTCAACTGATTATGAATGATATAAATAAAATTTTCAAGCAAGCGATGTACTTGCTCATTCCTCCTCCAACCCATAAAAACGAAATCCCCACTTTGGGTATTGGATTTTCAAATCGAGAATTACCTTTGACCGCAAGCAAATTGCTGAAATTAGAGGATGTCGACTTTATTCTTAATCTTCATATAGTAGGAATGTGCGTAGATCTAGTAGCTAGTGATAGTAAAAGTTCTAAAGATGTATTTCGAGCGCACTTAAATTGTGATTTAAATGAAGTCAACAATTTCAGAAAAGTAGTTAAAAACAATTCAAAAGGTGCTTTTGTATTGGGTGTCTTTGAAAATTGCGAATTTTACGTATTATACGAAGGCAAAAATTTTGAACCTTTTATGGTTAATAAAATACAATTTATCGAGAATTGATGAATATAATTTTTATCACTTAGGACTTGTTATAAGAATATAGATGCTTGTGAGATCTTTTCGGAAAGACAAGATAAAAATACTCTAGAGTCTAAAGCCTTTTTCGTGCTAAACCCGCCTGCATTTATTCTATTCCAAACGAAAGGAAGTGTATATAAATTCATTTGTAATAAATTAAATCTATGTCAGCACACTACTTTAAAGCAAGAAAAATACTTGATTTTAAGCCACATCCTTTCTCAATCGGAACTATAAAAGGAGTTCCTAGAGGATATGAAGACAATCATTTTCTTTTAAAAATCTATGGTTTAAAACGTGAGGTATTTGACGATTACTATCAGTACCATCTGGAATATTATATTTCCAGTGAAAACCGTTCAGAAAAGAAGTTCTTTTCCCATGTGTGGCATATCGTTTCCGATAGGATCGATTATTTTAAAGGCCAGAGTCCCTATTCCTCCAAACATCCGCTCTATGTTTCCAATATTGGAAAGCTGAATGAATTCTTGGATTTTCTCTCACCGCTGGACAAATGGAATATCAGGCCAAACGATATGCTGATTAAGGAAAAGGATGAACAGATCTCGAGATTGCAGTCAGAACTGGAAATCCTGCTAAAGAAATTGGCCGATCTTGAAAAATACGAAGTGTCCGTCAAACCGATGATTCAAGACGAGCATCTTCCAACTTTTATCGACCTGCTCCAACAGATGAAAAACCTGACACTTCCGAATGGAAGGAAGCTATTGGTCAGCGACTACGAAAGCCCTTATTACAAAATGGTATCGAAATATTTCGTCTACAATGGCAAAGATATACCTGTCAATACCGCCCGGAATTATTTCGTACAGAAAGATCCAAAAGATTCCATGAAAGGCGTCAAAATTCCTGATGATAAAAAACTGTTCCAGATAATCCCCATAAAACAGGATTAATAGCGATCCTGTTCGAATGTTGAACATGACCAGCAGAGTCCGATGGTCATCCAAACAGCCTTTCGTGTACCCAATTTTGTACCGGTGGCAGAGCACAAATGTCGAGCCGGTATTGTTCACAAAATTGGTATGCTTATGGTATTTGATATCCTGACAAAAGAAGATTTACAGCAGTTCAAGAAAGAACTGCTTGAAGAGATCAAACAGGTTTTAAAAAGAGAAAATCCAGGGAACAGCGGAGATAAGGAATGGCTCCGTAGCAGGGAGGTCAGAAAGAAACTGGACATATCTCCCGGAACCTTGCAGAACCTACGGATCACGGGCATCCTACCCTTTAAAAAGATCGGGGGCAGCATGTACTATCGCAGCAGTGATGTCGATAAAATGATGGAGGGAGGTAATGGCAATGGATAACGGTATGCAGGATCATTACTTTAGCTCATATTTGGAGCAAACAGCAAAAGATAGCAGGTTGCTTCCATCGCACATCGGGTTGCTCCTGGCAATGTTCTATTATCACCGAAAAGAGCGTCCCGGGGAATTCTTTCATTCCAGCCGTAAAAAACTGATGCATTTTTCGCGTATAAAGTCGATTGCGACCTATGTCTTGTCCTGATATAGCTTTACACTAAATTGTAAAGTATATGACAAAAAAGACTAAAGTGGATAATTCCAAGCCGTTCCAAAGAGTTGGAA
>NZ_JBNPWQ010000049.1:0-40215 GCF_050433745.1 Sphingobacterium sp. HSC-15S19 | reverse complement strand
TAGTAATTTACGTTCGGCGTCTTGCAAGGGATATCTGTATTAAGCAAACTAAACTAGGAAATTTTTTGTATTCCCCCAAGAATTCTGCTTGATCCAAAAACAGCACCAAGTTTAAAATCCGGTAGAAAGCGGTTCATGAGAACAAGACAGTTCAAGAACGCGCGGATCGTCAGGGCAGCAAACGGGGACTGGAGAGTAGTCTATGAATACCAGATCCCCGGCCGGACGGGAAAATTCAGAAAATTCTATGTCAGGGACGGTATCAACTACATCCATGACCCTGAGGAAAAGGAACTGGCCGCGCAGCAGCTCAGGGACGACATAGATTACGCTCTGGCTTTCGGATTCAACCCTTTTCTGCCCCAGGAGATCCTCTGCCAGCAGATCAGTGAACAAGAGAACCTTTTAAGCCGCGAGAGCGAACGGAAAAAGCAAAAACCCTGGACAGTACCGGAAGCCTCAGAAAAGTTCTTGGAATATGGCCGAAAATGTGGGCTGAGCGAAAACACCACCCGGACATACGTATCTTTTCTGAACAACCTGAAAAAATATGTGGAAACCATGGACGATCCCCATATCCCCTGCTCCGCACTTCACGATGGACACATCCAGGATTTTCTGGACTACTATTTTTTTGAAGAAGAATGGACTCCCAGGACTTATAACAATCACGCAAAATTCATGAGCCAGTTCTTCACAAGGGTTGCCAAACTTGAAAAGAAACAAAATCGGTCCATAAAATACGAAATCGACCTGTCTGACCTTATCATCAAAAAAGACAGGGCAGAGAAAAATAAGTATTATTCGCCAATTGTAGCCGAAAAAGTAAAATCTGAACTTCAAAAAGATCCCGAGATTTATAATTATTCGAAATGGATTTTTTATTCCTGCATGCGGCCAAAGGAAATCCGGCATCTAAAGGTACAGGACATTGACCTGTTATCACGTCAGATCAAGGTTCCCGGGCCAAATGGAAAAACAGGTGACCGGCTTGTCCCTATCTGTGACGAACTTCACGAACTTATCCTGGAAATGGGAATTGATAAAGCCAACCTGAATCACTTTATCTTTGGGAAAGGCCAGACAGTTTCACCTGATCAGGTATATGAAGATTATTTTAGAAGAAGGTACCAAAAGATTAAAGAGCAACTTGAATTAGACCATAATTATACGTTATACTCATGGAAACATACGCGTGTGGTTTCATTGATTACAGCTGGATTTGATGACAACCAGATAATGACGTTAACCGGTCACAGAGACAGGGCAGCATTCGAAGCCTACAAAAGGGATTTGATCATAGACAATACAATTATGAAGAAAAAAACAATTGACTTTTAGCCTCAAATTGTTTTGGTCAATTTATAAATTCGTCGTTGGAATCGGAATCATCTGCCCCAGTGATTAAAGTAAAAGGTTATTAGAACTAAGATTCCATGAAAGAAAATAATATTGAAAAAAGTATGCTAAGGTACTGGCCAGCATACTTCCTTTCAGTATCATTTTGAGCAGGATTTGAAGAATCTATTGGAGACATCAGTTTAGATTTTCACGCCAATTAGGCTTCAGCCTGAAGTTGTTGTTGCCTCTCTCGCTTTAGCAGCTATTTTATTTAATAAAATTAAAATATAATAAATGTAAACTAGCTTATTCCGCCTGACCTTTTAAACAAAGCTAATTAGGATGTTTAAACAAAGTCTAATCACTGAATGCCTCCTAAATTTGTCTTAACAAATAAAAAATGAAAGCAAACAATTATCGAGGAGTATTACAGAAACCGATTGGTTCTGGCTTCAAAGCAGCGTCAACTTCAACAGAGATGATAGAAGAAATTAATTTTGCATGGCAAAATCTCAATTGTAACAGCAGAAGAATTAGAAATTGATGGAGGACTTACGAATCGATGAAGCATCTTAGAAAAAAAGAAAAAAGCAGAAGACTTTTAATCTGCTGCTTCCGAAACCTATAATAAATATCCTTTGACGGAAAAATAGCCATTGAATTTCAGCTTACTACCTCAATTATTTTCCTCATCACAAATATTACTTAGATCGATTGTCACTGCCTCTATACTTTCCGAAATCCATCAGAAATTTGTTATTTCTTAGCTTTTTTTATAAGAATATTACTAGTAAAAATTTTTCTTTAACAAACTACATTTAAAATCTGAAAACTTTCTATAAAACACAATAATTAAAATCGTATATTAATTATATAATATAAACCCGAAAACTGATCCGTTAAGAGCCTTCTTTCAGTTATTGAATTGAAAAAATAAATCTACTATGCGAATACTGTATCCCGTTGCCCTTTTCATTTTAGTGCAGATGTTATTCTTTAGCTGTAAACAAAATCCGGCTTCATTGCTGTTGGATAAGGCAAGCCGATTGGCCGATGAAAAACCTGCAGAGGCTTTGCAATTAATCGACTCGATCTCTGATCCGGAAAACAGTTTAAACAATGAGCAATACATGCGTTACCTAGTAACACATACCCAGATATACCATAAAAATTATCTTTCTATTGAGGATGATACCCTCATTTTTAAAGCAATCGCATATTTTCGGAATAAAACGACTAAACATGCAACTTTAGCCAACTTTTATGGAGGTACTGTTTTAAGAAGTCAAAAGAAATATGATTTAGCAATGCGATACTATAAAAATGCAGAATCATACGCAAAAAAAACGTCAGACGCCGAAACCTTGGGACTCATTACGTTTAACATGGGTGATCTACTTTCAGAGCAAGGCCAATACGATAAAGCAATTGTTAAATACCAGAGGGCCGCTAATTACTATAAAGAAAAACCAGCTAAAAATGCTATTTCCTATAGTTCAATAGGTCGGATGTATTTGTTCAAAGGCAATTCCGACAGTGCATTTCATTATTTCAATAAGGGAATCAAAATAGCGACAGACATCAGTAACAAAGCCCTGCTACGACAACTTTCAGAAAGCCTTGCCGTTGCCTACGAACAAACTAAAAATTTCAAACAGGCAAAAAAATACCTACATTTTTCATTTTCATTAAACAATGACAGTACAAAACTCCCCAGGTATTATTTAAACTTCGCCATATTGTATGATAAAATGTCTTTAAAGGATTCGGTCGAATATTATGCAAAGAGGCTAAAAAATGAATTAATCACTGTAAAGGATAATTATTTGCACGCAAGTATACTGAGCTTTTTAATCAATTTCGAAAAAGCCAATCATAATATTTATGCAGCATTCGACTATCAATCTGATCGTATGCAGACCCTTACCCACATCATGAAGGAAAGAGAACAACAGTCGGTATACAAAATAGAAAAACAATACAACTATGAACAGGCACAAAAACGATACTATAAATCTATTTCCGTAAGACAGCGCTGGCTCATCATATTAATGGGGATCGTTATTGCGGGAATTACCTCATTCTTTCTCTACTGGCAAAAACAGAAAAATAACCAACTTGCTATACAGGGTAAAATGCAAACATTGAATGAAATGAATAATGATCTTGAATCACGAGTTCAGCAACACCAAGTAGATCTCAGAAGGGAGCTTCTATGGAGGTTTGATGTAACAAAAAAAATTTTAAAACTGAATGATGAGATAGCAAAAAAAGGCCGAAGTTCAACAGAAAGTGGCTTAATGTTAAATCAGTTTAATACCATTGTTTATGGTCAAAGTTCGCTCGACGAACAATGGGATGTACTCCACCAAGCATTCAAACAGTCCAGGCCAACTTACTCAGAGAAAATCAGAAAAAATTATCCTCAAATATCGGAAACCGAATTCCGTATCGCCATCCTCACTTATGCTGATTTTAGTGTCAAAGAAATTGCACTTATATTAAAACAGAGTCCCCATACCATACAGACCCGACGAACTACACTACGAAAAAAACTCGGGATTGATAACTGGGGTGATATTGCTGAATTTATAGATAGAATGCGAGCCTAACCCCCTATAAGTGCGGCGATAGAAAGTGTGAAAATTGTATTTAGAGTCATTTTCACACCTAGCATGCATCATCAAAAACCTATACAGACAAAATCATTAATGCTTGATAAACAGTTAATTAAAAAACAACCCTTAGAATAATCAATATGCAATCAGAATAAACCTATATTCATAATTGCCAAGAAAATCGTGCGAATAAATTTGCCACTTAAAGTTTAACCAAAATCCTTTTAAGATGACAAAATTCGCCCTTTTAATCACACTTTGTGCAGGATCGTTATTAACTTCTGCTAGTGAAAATCACCAGCTTTTTTCCAATTCAACAAAGGTTTTAAATCTTCAATCCGATGAGATAGATCTGAGGGGAAGAATAGAACCGGGTGAAATACGCAGGGAGGTGAAAGCAATTTCTGCCTATATGGAAGATTCCAATATAAAAGCCCAATTCCATTTTGATATGGGATCAGTGCAGATCACCATCGCAAACGATTTAGGAATAATTCTATATACTTCCACTATTTCTAATTTTATTGGCGAGTCGCTAATCCCAGTTTCCAATTTGCCAGCTGGAAATTATTCAATATCATTCACGGCATCAAATGGAACAATGACAGGTGAATTTATGCTGTAAATAATCCTTTCTAACCACAGATCGATAACTGGTCTGTGGTTAGACTATCATTATAACATCGTAGGGATGGAAATCAAAAATCTTATCTTTTCAGACTATGCTGCGATCGGTTCAACATGTATTTAACAGCCCAAACGTCATTACGGATATAACAGGGCAATTGCCAAACTCTTGTACAATAAAACTCTCCTATGCAAAAGCTGAGAAGATTGTCTTTCGTGAGGGCACCATGTACAACCAATACTTTAGCCATTTCCTCTTTCTACTAGAGTTAACTACGGTCGAACTGCATACTGATTTAGAAGCCGGCTTTATCAATCAGAAAAAAAGGCTTTTTCTATTCATCATGTTGAAGGGAAGAATGTCTTTTTTTACAGAAGATGGCTTTCCTATTATAACAGCGGAGGAAAATACCTGCTATGCAACCTATAATCGAAAAGGGAAATTCTGTTATCATCTCCCCAAAGGTACTCATCAATTTTTCTACATCATACCAAGAACTGCCTGGCTAGAACGGCAAGATCTTAATTATCCAAGCATAGGACAATTTTTGAAAAATATGAATAATGACCATAAACTCTATGGTCATCTCTCTCCTTTTGCTATAGATGTAAAAATGCATGATCTCATTTCTAAATTGTTTAGTCTGAAAGAAACAACAGACTATACCCTGCTTGAAATTGGCCTTCTAAAAAATATAAAAGCAATCATTAACCACTATCAGTTAAAGTTGGATAAGAAAAATAGTAGCCTCGTTTATAGTGTTCAAGAATATATCAACGAAAATTATGCAGATGTTCATCTAAATAACAAAACCTTGGCTGATCATTTTTTTGTTACCGTAATAACATTGATCAGAACATTTAAACAAGAGTTCAATATAACTCCATATAATTATTTAGTTCATGTACGTATGAAACATGCAAAAGCATTGATCAGCACTAACAAAATCACAATTACCCAAATTTATCCACTTGTCGGCTATTCGGATTTCCAAAGTTTTAGAAAGCAATTCAAAAAGTATTTCGGAGTTCCCCCATCAAGCTTTAAATAATCCAAAATTGAAAAGCCTTTCGATTATTTCTATCAAAGTGGTACAAAATTGACATCAACCAATTGATTATCGATAACATTATCCTTCATTTTGTGCATTTTGTCCTACCTGCCACCCCTTAAATCCTGCGAACTTTAACAATACAAAGAGAGACTTCAAACATAGTTAAGATTTAGTCTGCATACCAAGGTACGGGCCATTTCTCGATGGTAAAGTTTCGACAGGAAAGCAAAGCTTGATGCTATCTATATCCGTTGGTATGCTTAACCAGGTCGAGATCGGATGTCGGGACATGGGCGTAGGTACGACGAAAAAGTACATGATGTGACAAAGAAGGACCGAAGGTCCTCTCTCAGTAAAATGAAAGGAATGTATACAATGGTAACGAAAATGAAACGCATAGCAAGATCCAACAGGACGACATCCTTCCGACTTACGGGAGGAATGCTAACCCGTTTTCGAAGGATGCGGCACTTGATCGTGTTTCTCTTTGCACCGTCAATTCTATTTTATGCTTTTTCTCGCATTCAAAAATGCATTGATCACAAAACGTGGTATCCTCGAAAATTTGCTTTGTTCACGGGTTAAGGGGCCTTTTGATTTCTAGGAAACCGATCGGCCTCGAAATAGAAAACCTCGATTGTATACCTGCGAGATAAAACCGGCATACAGAAAATAATAATTTTTAAATCTAAAGTAATTCGTTATGAAAACGTTAAAATCAAAAATGATCGCTGGCGTAACTGCCTTAGTTTTATTGTTCGGAGTATTCTTCATGGTGAAAGCTATAGAAAAGGATTCAACTGACAAGGCTCCAGTTGCTATAAAGGCAAGCACCTGGCGTTTTACAGGGACTAGTCAAAGTCAAATTTATGATGCTAGTCATTGGCAAAGCGGTCCTTCTACAGACCCAAATTGTTCAAATGTTGATGAGCCACTTCCATGCACTTTTACAGTAACTGACGCTACAATTGCCAATACTTCACAATTGGTGAGTTATTTAAACGCGAAATATCCAAGCGATCCAGATGCAGTCGCTGATAATGCTGATTCCCGTAAACCAGAAATGTAAGCAGGCGGTTCCATTTCATTAGACAATTAACCGAAATTTTAAGGCATCGGTAATGTTCCGATGCCTTAAATATATTTGCTACCTTGGATTCTGTTGCATACCAGATAATTCAATAATATCTTCAGGGATGGGTAGCGCATAGCGCAGATCGTTTGGATATAGTATAAATTCTTTCCCACTTAATACCCGCTTTAATGTGATATTTCTTCCTTCTCTATTTAACCTCTTTAGATCAATCCATCTTAAACCTCTAAAAAGCAACTGCTTTCGACGTTCTTTCAGGATAATTTCCAATGCTTCATTTTCACTATTTGCAGTAACCGGTGAAAATTTTCCGGTTTTCCATCGGGTAACCAATAACCTGTTTAATACCTGTATTCCCTCAGTCCACTCACCACCCCGCGTTAGACATTCGGCTTTTGTTAGAAACATTTCGTCTGTGGCCAGACCCGAAAATAAGCTTGCACTACCCGTATACCGCCCTTTGAATCCATGCGATCCATCAGCATTCCTGACGAAAAATAACGTTTTACGAAGATCATTGTCATCATATTGATTATATAGTTCTTCGACAACTTTTGCCCTGCTCAAATTCAATATCTGCCCGACAGGCATGCCAGCATCTAAAATGACCTCCTTGTTTAAACTTACAAAGGGATAGGTAGCGGTGCCGCCACTTAAAGTATTATAATCAATCAACGTATCAAACAATTGCAGACATGAATCCGCATAAACGCCCGCCTGCAAATAGTTACCCATCGCAAGATACACTCTAGAGAGGCAAGCGTAAGCTGCCGGCTTAGAAGGACGAACAGGACTGACCGGAACTATCGGTAGCAAAGGCACCGCCTGCATCAGATCTGAAATAATTTGATTATATGTTTGTTCTTGAGTAGATCTTACAGAAGGTTCGTTAAAATTCGTATTTTGCCTTAAGGGCAGCCCTAGTTCCTTGGCAGCGACCTCGGCATCATAGCTCTGGCACCAGATTACACCAGCGGCAAAAACATTTTTGGCCCTGTAAAAAAGAGCCTGCCCTTTAATGTTGTTATATTCCATGGAATTCTTGACCGAAAGATCAAGTTTTTCCAATCCCTCCAACACAGTGTTACTATAATAAACAGCAGTAGAAAAAGTCTGCCACTCGGTTGATCTGGTTTGGAACAGATAGTCTTTTTCCCAAACATGCGCCCGCCTATTAGCTTCTGAGGATAAGGATGTCCAATCCGCTTGCGTAAGGTAATAATCATCAGAACTTATCTCTCCCGTGTTAGGTTCGGACGCTAATGCACCTTTATTGTCCAAAAGTGCCTGAAAATCTTTGAGTGTCGAAGGAATGGCTAAACTTTTATCGGGTTTTTCAGACAAAAATTTATTACATGCAGCAAGGCACATCACGAGACCTAAAAAAAATAGATATGCTAAGCTTTTACTGAGTTTTTTAATTGGTTTCATAATCAATGGATTAAAATGTAAGTTGCACTCCCCCACTCCAGGTAGCGGGTGGTGCCATCATTAAATCATTATATGCGTAATCTGGGTCCAGTCCCTCTTTGTTTGCGCGCCATAGTAAGCCCAAGTTGCTTGCAGACAGAAATACCTTTAATTTTTCAAAGGGGAGTCTCATAGCTCCTTTGTCAAATTGGTAAGCAAAGTTTATATACTGAAGCCTCATATGGTCAGCTTTAAACACGAAAGGCTCCGCGAACTGATAGAAAGCTTCAGCCTGAACAGAAGCAGGGTAGATTTGCGCTGGAACATCTGTTCGGGTCTCATCGCCAGGCCGCGTCCAGCGTTTCGAATAATCAGCATTTCCTTCCCAATTAGCATATAATGAACTATAGGATATCGTAGGTTTTCTAAAGAAATAATTGAATTTGTATTGAATCCTTATTGTTGCAGAAAAACCTTTCCACAAAAAAGTGTTACCAACGGATCCAAAAACAGTTGGACTTGCAGAACCATGGTAAACAAGATCATTCACAGTTGTATTTGGCCCTGTGATTTCCGTAAACGCTGAACTGACTTCTCCGTTAACAAAGCCTCTGGCCGAACCACTCTGAGGATCTAACCCCGCCCATTTATAGGACAATAGAGAATAAACAGGTTTACCCTCAACCCCAGTTACCGTTGGGATCACCAGCATAAAATTACTCCCCCTATCAGAAGGCAAATAATATTTAACTATTTGATCCCGATTTGTGCTTAAATTAAACTCTGTTTTCCATTTAACTTCCCCATCAAGATTAACACTATTTAAAACGATATCCCATCCCCATCCTTTCATCTTTGCCGCATTTTTTACAACCGTACTTCCGATCCCGCCAGTATAATCGATAGGTACGCTGGCAAACAGATCCGAAGAATTTTTACGATAATATTCGATGGAACCATTCAAACGGTTGTTCTTTAACCCAAAATCTAATCCTAAATTCAGCATTGCTGTTGTCTCCCATTTTAACTCGGGATTGGCATATTTATCAAAACTTGCATATGGCATCTGTGTATAAGGAGAGTTTCCCCTATATCGAATTGTTGTCACCGCAGCTAGGGAGGGATGTATATTCCCACTATGTCCATAAGTGATCCTAGCTTTCAAATAAGGAACGGCTTTTCCAATTTCGCTATGTTGATAAAATGGTTCTTTAGAAATTTGCCAACTCAGACCAGATGACCATAACGGATTCCAGCGATCATTTGTTTTAAATCCAAACAGATTTGAAGCGTCTCTTCGGACACTGGCTGATAACGTATATGTATTTTTGTAGGTATACGCCCCATTAGCATAAGCAGATACAAACCGAGCGGCCTTTTCACTCGCATAGATCCCATTTTCAATAAACAATGGGTATCCGGTTATCAGGTGAGGGAAAGACATCGTATAATCTACTGCGCCGGATGTCATTGTACCTGAGTCAAATCCGTAGCTCCTACTTGTATGCCCCAAGGACACAGACTCCCTGATTTCAGTACCCAAAATTGCACTGAATAAATGATTTTCAGATCTTTTGTCAAAACTGAGCTGCCCCCTCAAATTATTGGAAACTATAGTTCCATCCTGATAATCCATTATTTCTCCAGGCGGCACCTTCCGTACCAGATTACCATCGCTGTCGAATTGTGAAAATCCATTCACAAGATCCCGGACAAAATAATTCTGATTCCGCCTCAAATGATCCACTGAATTAGTCTGACGCTCATACTGGTACATAAGATCTACGTGAAACCATTTCAAGAAGCCATAATTTAATCCTATGTTGGCGATTATATCGGAAATATTTTCTTTTCGGTTATTACTTTTATAATCATCCAAAGGGTAATATTTCCAGTCTAGAAGTTTACCGTCTCCTAATGTATCAATATAGCTGAACCGCCAGTCTTTGGGAATTGGAAGAGCATTGCCTTCCTCGTCTGCTAATAATGCGTAAGGATACAAAAAACCTCCCTTCGATGTTATCTCGCCGGTACCCTGCCGACCCGACTGCCTTGCACTTTTTGTTAAAGCCAATGAGGAATTTAATTTAAGGTTATCAGCTAGCGCAATCGTGTTCTGCAACCGCGCATTTACACGCTTGTATTTATTTCCGAGATTATCCATATTGATATCACTCCCCAAAAAAGCATTCCAGCCCACCTTAGCTGAACCACCATTCATTGCTAGCGCATATTGCTGATTAACGCCTCTTTTGTAAGCATAGCGGTCGAAATCCTCTCTAACATCATGCATTTTTAACCGTTCAATCTGGCTATCGATAGCCGCTATCTCGGAGGGGGATGCTGACCTTCTTTTAATCAACAGCTCCACCACTGGTGAAAGAACGGGTTTACTATCCGAATCAATATCATTGTCATAATATCCCTTTGAAAACAACATTTTCTCAACATCAATAAAATCGGCAGAACTCATTCGTCTCTTTCTAAATAAATTAGGCTTAGCTAAAACGGTTGTATTTGCCACAAAGTCCATCCTTAAAGGCTGATTCAATTTTCCTTTTTTTGTGGTGATCACGATAACACCATTTGCAGCTTTTGCACCCCAGATTGACGCTGCAGAAGCGTCTTTGAGGATCGTTATGTTATCAATATCATTTGGATTTATATTGCTGACATCGCCGTCATATGGAAAATTGTCCAATATAACCAAAGGAGCATTCATGGATGGCTGTAGGGTGCTCAGTCCTCTGATGCTTAGTCGGGGCTCCGAATTTGTACTTCTATCGAACACAAGTCCACTGATCGTACCATCCAACTTGCCAAGAATATCCGGCGATACCTGCTCATCAAGTTTATTCTTATCAATCCAGGAAAAAGATCCTGTGATCCGCTCCTTGGGAAGCGTCTGATATCCGGTAGAAACGTTTATATCAACAGCATCCAATTGGGTATTGATTTCATGTAACCGTATAACAACTTCTTTCTTAGATGCTGATAAGAAATTAAAAACTGTATCGAAATTTGAATAGCCTATTGCCGAAATCTTTACATGGATCCTTTGTGTGGTTTTTGTAAAATTTAAAAAGAATTTCCCATTCCTATCTGATTTCAACCGTGCTTTAGCATCTCCATTATCGGTAAACACGTTAATGGATTCCAAGGGTTTACCGTTTTTTTGATCCACGATTTGACAAGGAATAATACTTTGTCCATTTACGGAGCCTGCTAGCAATGAAATAAGCATTGAAACGGAAAAATATAGGTATATTTTATAGTTACTTTTCATAATCTTAAAGCTATTGTCCATCATCCCTAATAACTAACATGTATTTTTCTTTGCCGTTGATTTTGCGTTTTTCGATTATCCCTTCGTATGGGGTCGAATTGTTAATTAGCGACAAAATATTCTCATAAAGCTGAACGGATGTATCAACCGGCAGGATAACATCATAACTATAGAGATTTTCTTCATCCCATTTGAACTTCAGTTCCTGCCTATTAAAATCCCTTGAATCAATTCCCGTTAACTTAAAATCTAATTTTGCCGGTTCTTTCACATCCAAGATGATATCCGTGGTCATATTAAACATAATCCCCTTGTGTCTGAGTAGTCCATTTACGATTGATCCATACATTGATTTTAACGGTTCATTGGTATGACATCTACCATAGATAACACCGTCTTTTGACCGCTCGAAAAATGCGGTCACCAGTTCAGGTCTCGCTCCCTTTATGAATATTGAATATTGCTGGAGGCCCTTATCCAATATTTCATCTGATATTAATAGCGCACCACTCTTATCTATTTTTTGTGCTAGAGCTAGTTTTGTTTTACCAGGTGATGCTAACATTTCATGGATATTTTTTTCCGTTACCTGCTGGGCTTGTGTAATTGAGCGAACCTTTCCATCTGCTGTTATCCATACAAAATGAGGTATGGATTCATGGGGAAAATGTTTATTAAGTATGGTATCTCCGATAATTGAATAAAGATTAAGCGAGTCGGTAATATAATTTTTCTTAATAAAAGGAGACACTTTTTCCAAAGATTCAAATGTGACAGGCAAAAATACAACGCCTACAATTTCACTTTGAAATTTATGCGTACGGGGCATATTAGCTATACAGGAGCTACAATAAGTAGCCCAAAAATCCAAAATAATAAGTTTATGGTCTCTATAATCTGAAAGCTTTATAGAGGGCTTACCACCTAGATGGTTCACGACGGGCATGGACATTTCCCACAATGCTTTTGGTATTGTATCACCAACTTCCAAAGGTTTAATTTCAACCTTAGCCACAGCCCGCTCGAAAGCGGACTGTGCCAAAGCTGATAAACTAAACATAAGAAACAATGGAGATATCATAATTTTGACCAACGTCAGTAATTTTAGAATATTCATAAATTGTTTTTAAGGTTAGATGACACTCGTTCGAAAAACTCAAAAATTTCTTTATTCAGTTTTTGTTCTTGGTCATTCATGTTAGATTTTGAAACGGATTTAAGGTCTATTTTACTTAGGCCCGCTCTCCTATTGTGCGCCTCAAAGTAACCTCTGATCAGATGGAGCAGATCCATCAGAAATTCCTGTAATTGCTCTGCCGAATAAATAGCTCTTTTATTATCGGGAATTCCATCCTGGCTGAGAAAGAGAAAGAAAATATGATCCTGAAAACTTTTCAAATCATATTTCTGCCAAAATTCCTCGATATCCACCATTGGATCATACCCCAGTTCGTGGGTCTTATAAAATGCTAAATCCAATGCAAGCAACTTTTTGTAGAAACTGTTCATCACTTTAACTTTTAACCCATTTGAATACAGCATAAGATCCCCTCTCCGACTAAAATCAGACTTTCAGGACTGCTGTAAACATAGGTTACAACAACAATAAATTAATTACAGGGAGCCAAACCGCGTGAAATAGAAGTTACAAGGAACAATAATTGGCGCTACGCAGTTCATGGCAAAAGGAGCCAAAATTTTAGCGGGCCTTCTGAGCTACTCAGGGGCAGAAATAAGATTTTTAAAAACTAACTTTTTACTCATCTTTCAGCAAATTGGTTCTGAACAAAGGACGATAATTATAAATAGAATCAGAAAATAAATCGGTTGACCTTTACCTATTATTGATTGACTTTTACTATATTTGAGATAACTTTTAATTTGAAATCATGGAATCAAAAATCAATATAAAGCCTAAGAAAAATCATATTGGCAGAAACATAGCAAGAATAAGAGCTTTTAGAGGTATTAAGCAGGCTACTTTAGCTTCTGAGCTTGGATGGCAACAACAACAGCTGTCCGATCTTGAAAAACAAGAAGATATACCTGACGATGTTCTAGAGCAAATAGCGGATCTCTTAGGGGTGACTGTAGAAATTATAAAAGAATTTGACGAGAGAGCCGTTATATATAATATAAACCATTATAATGATATTCACGACAATACATATAATGCAGGAGCTTCTACAATCACTTATAGTGAATCAAATGAGAAAATCGTCGAACTATATGAACGGTTACTTGATTTTCTTGAAAAAGAGAAGATAAAAATCAATTAATCAATTTTGTTTTAAAACTATAAATTATGAGCCCATTAGACCAGCAAAAGATCCATATTGGAAGAAAAATAGAACGTGTACGGAGCCTAAGAGGTATGACACAAGCACAACTCGGCGAAAAATTAGGCGGAATAAGTAAACAAGCAGTCAGCAAAATAGAACAGACCGAAAATATAGATGATGAAAGGCTCGCCGAAATTGCAAACGCTTTGGGAGTAATCCCAGATGGATTAAAAAAATTTAATGAAGAATCTATTCTCTATTGCACCGCTAATTTCTATGAAGGTAGTCATTCGGTAAACACAAATATAAACACCATTATCAATGAGCCTGTTGACAAGGTAATTGAGCTTTACGAGCGAAAATTTCAAACACTTAAACATGAAATTATTCAAGCGTTGAAAGAAGGAAAATGATTTCATCTCAGGTATTGAAAAAGTTTTATTAAAATCTAATAGATTTTAGAAAGTTTGAATGTTCTTCTTTTGAGAGTTCCAAAATTGAGCTCAGAGAGCAAAGATCCTTCTTTGCTCAATATCCTATATATGGTATTACTAAGAAATACCACTGGATAACAAACAAAATCTAATAATGTATGTTTTACACTTGATTTGATAAAATCATAAATACAACCCGTACCTAACATATCTCGGCCACAATTCATTTGATATGCAAATAGGTTGTACTAAAATGCATCCCATTATATTGGGATTTATTATTATTGAATTTATTCTAATTGGCGCTGTAGGCCTTTATTGTTTAGAACGTCCTAGCGCAACAGACCGAAAAGGATATTTTATTTTTCTTAAGATGCTGATTTTACTCAATGTAGTAAACGGTCTTATACCAAACCCCGATCTTAAAATCACATTGGCTTTTCAGTATTTTCTACGAAATACAATAGGTTTTATAACAGTCTCCTATCTTCCCTATCTCTATTTCAAAAAATTGAATATAACCAGAATCAATAAGAATGCTAAAAAAGTGTGGAGTAATCGCTTTCTATTCATAGCACCTTACCCTATGCTATTTGCAATTCTTTATTCTATTTGTAATGATTTGGAAATTGCTAACCGTTTTTCTTTACTTGTGCCTTTCTTGAATAATATGACCTTAGTAGCAATCGCTGGTAAAAACATCAGCGATATTTCCGAAATACGGGAAGATGGTGGAAAAATATCTATGGATTTATTCGCCTTCGCTACAATTTTAAGTTGGCTATTTATATATCCCATAATACATTTAAATGGAGGAAAGGAACTAGAAACCATCCTCATTAATCTGGGCCCTATTGCACTAAACATACTTCTTCTTCATAATTGGCTGAAAAATAAACGGCTTGAAAACGAAACTCTCCAAAATTATGTCTCACTCGCACCTTCTTTAAACCTGATTACTGACAATTGCCAAAATTGGGGTTTATCTGAAAGGGAAACTGAAGTAGTGTTATTACTATGCCATCGCTTCAAACGTCAACAGATTGCCGACAAGCTCTTTATTTCAATTCGGACTGTTGATAAGCATATCGAACGCATATTTCTAAAGACAGGTGTTTCCTCAAGAGACTCATTATTCGAGAAGTTAAATACAGTGACCTAGGGGCTTTCGAACCGAATTTTCTTAGAAATACGTAGGTATTACGGACACAAATACGTAATGCCTACGCTATGTTAAAATTTGCTTCAAGCATATTTTTGACCTGCAAATGAAAACAGGCAAGTACTAATTATTCTATATCATGCTAGCAGGAAAATTTGAAAATCAATATTCGATTATGCTTGAACAATTGACGGAAATCAATGGGGCAATGAACGATTCAATCGAAAATTTGAATGCATCGCTCACTATAATTAAACAAACACTGATTTCTTTGAAAGAACGGAATCGAATGCAGCCTTTTATAGACGATGATCAGGAGATCAGATTTTTTAAGTATACAAAACCTAGGTTTTATGCTTGGCAGGTTTACTATTTAGAACTGCATAATATTATTTCATCTGTTCCAATCGGAACTGACGAAGTGATAAAAAATTATTACATCAATGAAATCGCTATCATAGATCGCTTTTTTAAAATTCACGCTTTTCACTATCAATATTATCTAAAAAATGAAAGCTGCAAGGATCAGATCTTTTTCCTTAGACGGCATAGATCTCTGTTTCCTCCCAGTGTAGAACTAAATGCGATTGATCCTGAATTCTCTACTGAGCTGGATCACCTATTCGGCAGATTCCGGGCAAATGAAATGTTACGTGATTTTTTAATACGCAAAGTCAAACTATTAATTCAGGAATCATATAATGGTTTGGCAAATGGTCTTTTCGATAAAGGGAAAAGATCCTGGTCCGGAGATAAAGTTGAACTGATAGAAATCGCTTATGGTATTTACTACACTGGACGGATCAACCATGGCAAAGCAGAAATTTCTGAGATCATAAAATGGCTGGAAGAAAGTCTCAACATAGACCTGAGCCAGGCTTATCGAATGTTCGTTGATATACGTCGCAGGAAAACTATAAGTTATACAAAATATTTGGACGAAATGCGCAGTACAATCCAATCACAAATTGAAGACTCTTTTAAATTCCGATCGAAAATAAAATAGATCAAAATCGATTTGGATTTTTAAGCGCCATCAATATATGATAAGTACAATAGATTATAGATTGCAAAAATTTTCCAAAAAATTCCATACTAAAACTGATTACCATTTTTTCCATCTTGGTAAACGATATCGATCATAATCATTTAAAAAATTTCTTACGACAGGCAAGCAGCTACCCAATTACCACAACAAACCTATTTTACTTTCTTAGTTCTATCCTAACACTCTAATTGCAACCTTATTTCCTTTCCTTTTTGCCAGAAAACAATATTAAAAAAAACTATACCAAGCTATTCAACTTGTGAAATCCTAATGCCCAGCCTCGCCAATTTTGCCTCCTAAGGACTCGTTCTTTGACATTGGGGGAAAAAGCATTTTCGGTCTAACAGCCGAAAATTATGTGCAGTCAAACATCTATTAAAAAGATCAATGATGAACCATAGGCAGCCGGTTTCGGCAGGTATGTATTTACCAACGTGTGTATTCCCGAACTCATCAATCTATAAATTCCTTTCACGTAGAGATACGGATTACTTATGCTTCTTTAAAGAACATGACTACAATATATAGTGAGGGGCGCTTGCCCCTTTCTTATTTCTGAAAAATTACTATTAAAAAAACAGCAACAGGCTTATGGAAACTAGACGAAATGCTGCACAAATCAAAGATGAAGTGTCTTTGGTCGATTTTCTTTCCAGATTGGGTCATTACCCTTCCCATAAATCTGGAAAAGAACTATTTTATAGGAGTATGCTCCGTAAAGAAAATACACCGTCTTTCAGTGTAAATGATCAGTTGGATGTATGGTTCGATCACGGTGGTCCCAATAACTCAGGGATAAAAGGGGGAAATATTATTGATTTTGCCTTATCCTATTGGCATCCCATTACGTTTAGGGATGTACTCGAGAAGATTAACGAAATAATGGACCGCACAATCAACGTAATGTCCAATGACACTGATCGGCAAAAGCGTCCCCGTCAAAAGGCAACACTGCTCCAAAACTATCAGATACAAGATATCAAAGACCTTGGAAATAATTCTGCAATCGAAAAATACCTAAAGATAAGAGGTATTTGGGAAGAAGCACAGGGAAAAATAAAAGAAATTTATTATAGTATAGAAGGCGGACCTAAAAAAGGTAAATCCTACTTTTCAGCTGGCTGGCAGAATGAAAATGGAGGCTGGGAACTAAGAAATAAAATCGGCCTGTTCGATTTCAAAGCTTGTCTTGGCCGGAAAGGGATTTCTTTTTATGAAGGATCGCCAGACAAACTAGCTTTATTCGAAGGATATCTTGATTTTCTAAGCTGGAAAAAAGACAATCCAAAAGCTCCAGATTCAATCATTGTCCTCAACTCGGTCAACTTGATAGATGCTGCTATAAAAAAAGCAGTTGATTATTCAACTATCGAGGTTTATTTTGATCGTGATCCGGCCGGAGAAATGGCACTTAAAACATTAGAGAAAGCTCTCCCCCACGCAACGGACCGTTCAGATATGTATAAAAATTTCAAAGATTATAACGAAATGCTTCTTGCTAGACGTCCCATAAAACTTCCATGGGAAGAAGAACATATCTATGAAAAAGTATTAGCTACCTACAAACGATAGTTATCTGTCGCTGACTATTTATACAATGGCTATCTCCTGATTAGGCCAATAGGCTGTATATAAAGATTGCAGTTTAGCCAATTGGCCATTAGTCAATAAGGCTATTTAACATATTAGCAATTAGGCAATAATGCGATTAGGCCAATAGGCTGCATATATAGATTACAGTTTTGCTAATTGGCCATTAGTCAATGTGGCTATTTAACAAATTAGTAATTAGGGAGTAGTGCAATTAAGCCCTTAGGCTAATAAGCAACATTTATATTAGATTGATTCCCTAATGGGCTAATTAGCTTTTGGTCAAACGAACTACTAGGCAAAAATATCCTCACCCTTACATTACCCTGCGAATTTCCGCTGCCCTGCCACCGATAATTCGCTCAGGCAACAAAACCCCTCGTGTTTTGTAACCTGCAAGTTGTGTTTTCGGGTACCCCGAAAACCACCTTGCCTTTACCCTGCGGCGCCCCTATTGGGGAGCTGCTGGGCAAAGGGAGAAAAACCTTCGCAACTCGGTTTTTCTTTCCAAAGGATGGGAACAACCCCTACAAGACATGAAAAAAGCTCAAAAAAAGCCGGGTAGACCACCGATGCTGACAGGAAAACGGATACATCTCATCAAGGCCAAACTAACCGAGGAAGAATTGAAATCATTGATCGAAATCCAGAAAGCCAGCGGCTTGAATCGGATGGAGCTTATACGTAGACGTGTGCTCGGCAAAGATGCACCTGTCACTATCAACATAAATGAACTGCTTCATACCCTTGATGCTATCGGTACTGAGCTAGGAAGAGCAGGAAATAATATCAATCAACTGGCTCGACATGCCAATATACTGAATAAAAAAAGCTTGTTAAATGAACAAATTGTGATAGATTTTAACAAGCTTTTTTCTGAATACATCCACCGGCAACAAGAATTGGAAAAACAACTTCGTCATATTCTTCGGGCAATGAAGCCTTCCTAACTGAAAATCATTCCTATCGCAATCTACTTCTCTAAATCTATGAAACAACTTATTACACTAGTTCCAATCAATGTTTTCACATGATTGTCAAAATTCTCAAGAAATCGACAACCTTCAAAGCCGTAAATTATAATACGGGCAAAATCGACAAAAATAAAGGGGAACTGCTTCTTGTCAAAAATTTTGGTGTGCTTCATGGAATTGAGAACCTACGACCTCAAGATTATATCAATTACCTGGAAGCGGTTTCTTCTTCCAGCACACGTATCAAATACCCCCAGTTCCATGTAGCCATATCCACCAAAGGACGACAGCACAGCAAAGAAGAACTTTCAGATATCGCACAGAAATGGATGGAACGAATGGGTTACGGAGAGCAGCCCTATTTACTGATTTTCCATAAAGACACAAACAACAACCATGTACATCTGGTATCCACACGTGTAGGAAGGAACGGAAAAAAGATCTCCGACAGATTCGAAAAGCTGCGTGCGTATAGGGTTTTGGAGCAGATTATGGGTGTGGACGAAAAACAGGTGCTAAAAGATCAACTGGAAATAGCATTGTCTTATAATTTTTCTACCCGTGCCCAATTTATGATGCTGCTTGAAACAAAGGGGTATTTACTTGATCTGACCGCCGAAGCTTACACTATAAATAAAAATGATCAACATATAGGGTCAATTGATCTATGCGAAATCGATCAAAAAATATCCGAGCGAAAGAAAGGTACCGCCAGAATGACGCAGATCCGGGCGATCTTTGAAAAATATAGATCCATCTATGACACCTCGATAAATAATACGGATCATGGCTATAGTTCAGAATTTGCCGAATTTCTTCGTAAAAAGTTTGGTCTGGAGATCATCTTCCATGGAAAAGATGGAAAGCCTCCATATGGTTATACGCTCATCGATCATGCAAAACGAGCAGTTTATAAGGGCGGTGAAATTATGGTCCTTAAAGACATTCTTGCTGTAAAACCTGATCAGACCGATGAGTCCAGGAATGAACAGATACAATCTGAGATCCAGCTGGCCGATAAAGATAATCAAGCTGAAATCGACAGCGATCGTCAAGATGAAACTCAATCTGAACATTCAGATAATTCGCTGGACGATACTCCATCAAATGAAATCCCATCCGCAAGGCACGCTCCCTCCGAACTGGAAATCGATGTCCCAATACCAGATATCAATATTTCCGACGATATTGATGACGAAGCTATTTTGGGCAGAAACCGACGGCGCAAGCGTAAGGCCCGGACGAACACCAGATAACAATAACCAATTTTAAATTTCTGCATTATGGTCATTCTAATAGGAAACCAAAAAGGTGGAGCCGGCAAAAGCACACTTACCCTGCTGCTTGCCAACTACCTCACTTCTGTACATGAAGAAAAAGTTACTGTCCTAGATATGGATTACCAACAGTCCGTATCATCAAAATACGAAAAAGCCAAGATTCTGGAGAACGAACCGCCCTACGAAATCCTCGCAGTTGATCTCGCTCAGTTTCCGGCATTAATCAAAGTTCTGACGAAAAACACAAAGGAAATGGTTTTGATCGACCTGCCCGGAAAAATGGATGATGATTTGCTGATACCGGTCATTCTCTCCGGTAACATTATCCTCTGCCCATTTAATTACGATGAATTTTCGGTCGACTCTACCCTGCTTTTCGCCATGGTCGTCAAGAAAATAAATACCAAGGCGCCGATGATATTTATTCCAAACCGGATCAAATCAAACGTAAGATACGATACCCAAATGGAAGTGGACAGAGTGATGACTAAATTTGGTACCATAACCCCCATTATTGGTGATAGGATAGATTTCCAGCGTGTAAACACACTTCAGACACCAACAATTGTACTACCAGTCATTTTACCCATACTGAGTCTGATCTATGACAACTATATCAAGAAGCAAACATCCGAATGAACGATATCAAATCCCTTGCCGACAGGCTCCGTGACCAGCTCCGCACTGGAGATGCCGACCCGAAAAGCCAAGCGAAACAAAAAAAAGAACGCCCTACAGATTCAAAAAGAGAAAAAAAATATCCTCTTTCCAATCAGGAGAATGCAACAACTTTCTTTAACGAAATGTTGAATTTTCAGGTTGAACTGACAGAAAAAAGCCTCATTAGAGTTGACAAAAAAACACTGAATCTGCTCAAACGTATTAAACTCACCCAAGGAGTGGATATGAACCGATTTATCATCTATGCGCTCCATCAATATCTCTCCCAGCATCCCTGGCTATCCGATTACATTAATGAAACCCTTAAAAACACAGAACTATGAACTGGACAAATTTTCTGGTAATCCTGACATTCTCCTATCTGGCTTATTACGGAATTAACCTCCTCTATGATCTCTTTATTTCACATAAAGGATCCCCCTCCGGCACTAACGACGAAACCCTCATTTTCGAAGAGCATATCCAGCCTCAGCTTATCGAATACCAAAAACCACCCTTAAAAACGGACGATAAAATCGAAAAAGAAGCTATCCAGACAATAAATACTCCAAAAATAGCAAGACAGGCTACCGGCAAACTGATGTCCACCGGAGCGGTAAGTATCAAAGAACTCTTTAACCTGGCTAAAAACAATCTCATCGAACATACCAGCACTATACCCTATTAAAATATGTGGAAAAAGCACATGTTATGGACGGCAACTGCCGTCCTTTTTTTTGTGGCGTCAGAAACATCGGCAGCACAACCCGGTATCAGTGAATTCTATCAGGTTTCCGGCGAAATGCACCGATGGTACTTTAGCCTTTCCGACCTGATTTTAGTGATCGGCGCCATATCTGGAATACTCGGTGGATTGCGCATATACAGCAACTGGCAATCCGGTAAAACCCACCACATCGACGCCCAGGTTATGGGTTGGTTCTTTTCCTGCCTGTTCCTGACCATTGTCGGTGCCTTCCTCAAAGCCCTCTACGGGATCTATTAATCCTTTTCTAATCCTTTAATAATTTCAGATGACAGTAAAAACAATAAAACTGTTCGTTTGCGCAGCGCTTTTCCTCGGCGCAGCAAACACCCTATTTGCCCAAACTGCGGGTGGCACGCTAGGTATCGATGCAGCAACCTCCTCGCTGACATCTTATGTTGATCCTGTATCAACTTTAACACTGGCAATTGGTGCAGTGGTAGGTATTGTGGGCGGTGTAAGGGTTTACATCAAGTGGAACTCCGGTGATAACGACATCAACAAAGAACTGATGGGATGGGGCGGTTCCTGTCTCTTTCTTGTGCTCGTTTCCGTCGTCATCAAAGCCTTCTTTGGCGTTTGATGATGACAAAGTATTCCATCTACAAGGGGCTCCAAAAGCCCCTTGTTTATCGTGGCTTCAAAGGCAGGTTTATCGGCTGGGGAATCGGTTTCCTCGTTCTGGGACTGGTTGGTGGTGGCCTGACCGGAGCGTTGACAAATATGTATCTCGGCGGGATAATAACCATACTGACTATAGCAGCAGGACTTACGTTCACCTTCTACAGACAGAAAGACGGCCTGCACGATAAAACACGGAACAAAGGTATTTCTATCCATCCTATACGCCTCAAGAAAAACTATGCAGACCCATTCTCCTAAATCTATTTTTAAACTGCCCTATGCGGGAATTGACCATTATAATGGTCATGCACTTCTATTTAGTGAAAGAGGCGACTTCTCAGCCATTTACAGCCTGCAAAATCCAGTGATGCAATACGGGGCCGATCCAGCTCCTTACATCACTTATCATTCCCTGCTCCTTAATCTGGTAAAGATCCTCGGTGAGGGATATATCATCCAAAAACAGGATATATTCTCCAGAAAAACCTTTCAGGGAAACAGAAAAAGGGAGTTCCTCCAACAGAAGTACGATGATCATTTTCAAGGCCGGGAATACACGGAGATCACCACCTATCTAACCATAACAAAACAGGTAAAAAAGAGCGCATTCTACGTTCACGACACAAAGATACTCGCTGATTTCGCCCACCAGATGGAAAAGGTTCAAGATCTGCTGCTAGGTGCAGAGCTTAGTCCCAAACGGTTAAAAGAGGCGGAGATTAGCTGTTACATATCCCGCATCCTTGCCGTCGATTTCTCTTCTGAAAACATTACTCTGGAAAATATACGTTCTGGCGACACGGAACTGGGTTTGGGAGACCGCTCCTTACGGAATATCAGCCTTATCAATACCGATTCCATCGACCTTCCTGAATCAATTGGTACCTATGCACATAAACAGGATGGCGGAAACCTTCGGGAATTTCCCATTGATAACCTCTTTTTTTTACACCATGTACCAGAATATCGTTGCATTATTTATAACCAGCTCATAGAGATCCCAGCGCAGCAGCTAACATTGAACAAACTCGAACTCAAGCGTAAACGCCATTCAGGTATTCCGGATCCGGCCAACCTGATCTGCGTTGAAGACATCGACCAATTACTGGTGGATGTAGCACGGGAAAACCAGCTTCTCGTAAATGCGCATTACAACATTGTACTCTGCGCAGATAACGATAAGCTCGGAAAGGCAGCTAATTATATCGAAGCTTCCCTCTTCCAGCTGGGCATCATCCCCTCTCGAAATGCCTACAACCAACTGGAACTTTTCCGTACCGCCCTTCCGGGAAATGGTATTGAACTCAAAAAATACGACTGGTTTCTCACCACCTCGGAAGCGGCCCTGTGCCTTTTTTTTAAAGAATCCCTACAAAAGGATGAAGACTCTGACTTCCTTGTCCGATTTACAGACCGTCAAGGTCTACCGGTTGGTATTGATCTGGCAAACCTGCAGACCGGAAGGCTCAATAACCGCTCAAAATTTACGTTGGGTCCCAGTGGGTCCGGGAAATCTTTTTTTATGAATGCGCTCGTCGAGCAATACTGCCTTTATAACATGGACGTGGTGATAATCGACACCGGAGACAGTTATCAGGGACTATGCAGCTATTACGGAGGTAAGTATATCACTTATACGGAAGAAAACCCGCTTTCCATGAACCCTTTTGCCATGACCCAAAAAGAATTCAATCTGGAACAGAAAGACTTCCTAAAAACGCTCGTAGCGTTATTATGGAAAGGATCTGAGGGCGAGCTTACCCAGATTGAGGACAGCGTTATCTCAAATGTCCTATCCTCATATTACTATGAATATTTTTGGCTGGATCCAGGTCCACAGCATCCACGAAGGCCTGAAAAACTGGATTTCGATTCTTTCTATATCTACTCGGTCGAAAGGATTAAAGAAATCACCGAGCAGGAGTCGGTCAGTTTTGATCTGGACGAATACCGCTACGTACTCCGTAAGTTTTATTCGGGACAGGAGTTTGGTACATTATTGAACGAAGCGACCGATCAATCGCTGTTCACCGCACCTTTTATTGTCTTCGAAATAGACAATATTAAGGAGAACAAGATCATTTTCCCCATCGTTACCCTATCAATCATGTCTGTTTTCCTCCAAAAAATGCGACACCGGACAGACCGCCGTAAAGCCCTCATTGTGGAAGAAGCCTGGAAAGCAATCGCAAGCCCCATTATGGCGGGCTATATCCTCTACCTCTATAAAACGGTCCGTAAATTTTGGGGCGAGCTAACCGTTGTCACCCAGGAGCTTGGCGACATTCTGGGCAACCCGATTGTCAAAGATAGTATCATAGCAAACTCTGATACGATCTGCCTGCTTGACCAGGGAAAATTCAGGGAAAATTATGACGAGATCGCCAAACTGCTCTCTATTACTGATACCGAAAAACGAAAGATCTTTACCATAAACCAGCTCGATAATAAAGATGGCCGTGGGCGCTTTAAAGAAGTTTATATCCGCCGCGGAAATAGCGGTGAGGTCTATGGTGTAGAGGTGTCCATCTACCAATATCTGTGCTATACAACAGAAAAACCCGAGAAAAATGCGGTACAGATCTATGTAAAACTGTATGGAACCTATCAGGAAGCACTGCAGGCATTTGTTTCGGATATGCAGGCCAGTGGTCTTGCACTGCCTGCATTCGTTTCCAAAGTCAACCAGGCCGGAATTCCCTTACCTTCTATACAGTAATGAAACCATGATTCTAAACAACTCCTCTTAAACATGAAAAAAATCTATTTAATCCTGCTCCTTTTCCTGTTTTCCAGTTGGTCTCGGGCACAGATTTATGTTGATCCGGCGGTGGCGGCAGCCACTGCGGCACACGCATCCATAATGAACCGACAGCTGGATAACACGAACAATAACCTAACCCTCATCCAGCGTGGACAGCTTGCCGTTACCGGACAGTTGGTCATTGTCAATGACCTTCAGGACAAAATATATAAAGGTCTCAGTGAAGTATCAGCGGTCGTACGCAATCTACTTGCCATAAAGGATATTACCGAAATCAGTTCTGATATCGTCCATGACGCAAACAGGGCCATGGATATCGCCGGATCAAATCCTATCCTACTATTATTTGCCGAGCAGGGAGTCCATGAGTTTAAAACGCGTGCCACAGCATTGGTCACAGAAGTAGCATCTTTTGTCACCAAGGGGGGAAAAGACAATCTTATGGATTCTGGCGAACGCGCCAAACTGCTCAACAGAATCGTTAATGAGTTGATTATTCTTCGGGGCATCGCATATGGCATGTACCGGACCATGTACTGGGCAAAACAGCGGGGAATCTTGAATTCCCTCAATCCATATGCAGGTTTTATCAACACGGATAAAAGGATCGCTGATGATATTATTCGAAATGCCAAATATCTCAAGCCATGAAGAAACTACTGATCCTAATCATAGCTATACTGTGTTTTTCAGCCTACGTGCATGCGCAGCTCAATGTGGAACTGCTCCATCAACTGGTCCAGCATAGCAAGGATGAACATGGTCGGCAGACGACCGCGCGCAGCAGGCAGGCTGTTACCTCGGCCAATGAACAGGTCAACCGTTCCAAAATGGATGAACTAAAACAAAAATACCGAAACCTGCAAAACCGTTTTCACATGCTCAGCCTTGCGATAGATGCTTCACAGATAGCGCTGCAGGCCAGTCCCCTGATTTCAAAGATCATCGAAAATCAGGACAGAATTATCAGGCTTGCATCCGATGATCCTCTGCTCATTGCCCTGGCATTCCAAACGGAGATCGATCTATCAGGTAGAGCTTACATGCTCAGCAGATATCTCTATGCACTTGCATTAAGCCTTGGGGATCTCAACCAGATGAAATCCAGTGACCGAAAATTGCTGTTCGGGCATGTGATCCGGGAACTGAGGATTATAGAAGGCAGTTCCCACGGGCTTGCGGTAAATATGTTTTATTCGAGCAGGAAAAAGATGGTCTCCGCTATGAATCCCTTTGACGGTTTTATAAACCGTGACCGGGAACTGGTGAACGACATTCTGTCAAAAGTCAAACAGATGAAAAAATGAGAGCAAGTATTTTAGTTTTCCTATTCCTCAGCCTCCTACTGAACATAAAAAGGGCAAACGGTCAAGGTTACGCTGTTATCAGTGATACGAAACATCTGGCTATTGTCAATGAGAACGGAGCCGTACGCTATTCCTCAGAAGCAGCGCAGAATGGCTATCTCAACTCGATTAGGCAAAAACTAGATGACATTAACGTTAATATAAGCGCCGTAGTTCTCGTCCAGGATATCATTCACAGGTCTCTGACAGAAGTCAACGGGGTATTACGTTCCGGGCTCTCTATCAGACAGATTGCAGAGATCAGCACGGATATCATCCGTGAATGTGAACAGATACTACAGACAGCGAAAGACTCGCCGCATCTTTTGCTCTTTGCCGAAGATGTCGCAGGAAACATGAAAAACCGTGGCGTGAACCTCGTTTCCGAAGTATCCGGATTCATCCTCAGGGAAGGACAGAATGTACTGATGGATTATGAGAAGCGGGATGCCCTGCTACGTAAAATTGTGCTTGAACTACAGGTGATGCGCGCCTTCACCTATAGCCTGCAAAGGTCTATGTACAGGGCAAAAATAATTGGCGTATTCAGGTCATTAAATCCCTATCAGAATTTCATCAACCGAGACGTCCGCCTGGTGGATGACATTATATATAAGATCAACATCATTAAGAAATAATCACATGAAAAATCTTCTTATTCTTGGTATTGGCCTGTTGATGGTAATAAACGGAAAGGCACAAAGCGTGCGCAGGCTTACCGACCAGCACATAGTCAATCAACAGGAACGTATGGTTTTCAAACAGTGGGACAAAAAGAAATTTACACCCACAAAAGGATTTCTTGGGCTCAACCCGAACTACTGGTTAACCTGGGCATGGCATCCCAACTATCACAAAAATGATCTCCGCCCGCTCAGTAGCGGCGGTTCACAGACACAGCGTCTCTTATTGGTGGCTGCCATGAACAATACCGAAGAAGCCTACAGTAGACATGCCGATACACTCCGAAATACCGCACTTACCGAAATGCTGAATTATACGGGCGCCGTGTCCCAGGTCGATCCCTTATGGCAGCTCTATTATAGCCATGAATTTCAATCTCTATACCAGGTAAACCACGCTTCTGCGCTTCAAGGGGCCGCCTCCGAGGTTAGCAGCTATCTCATCCGGACAGGTGTACTCCAGTGGTACATCGATGAAAGCGCAGCGCTGTCCGAACGGCTAGATGGAGCCCGGTCAACAAACCTTGACCGGGGATCGCGCATTATGAGTTATCACCGAATGCTTGATGAATACAGAAAACTCCGTTCCGTCTGGGAAGCTAAGAAACAGCGCGCTAAACTTTTCCTTTCCCTGGCAAAAAAGAATGCCGAACAAAAGCAGTCAGCCAAAGCTCCAATCGTATCTCAGGGAAGAACAGACATTCAGATCGCACAGGACGTGCTGCGAAAATCAAAACTCTAAAAACCAAAGACATGAACTTTATTACAACGTTCACAGGCAATTTCATCGCTCAGGTACAGTCCGTGCCTGTTCCCGAAAGCTTTAAAGATACCTTCAATTTCCTACAGGGGAATGGCGTCTACGAAGAAGGAATGATGCACTTTTTAAAGCAGATGAAGGATACCATCTGGACGCATTACGACGCCTTCATCGCCGATGCACAGGCACTATGCGCAATTTTTATGCTCATCTTCTTCAGTATCAAAATCTATGAGATGATGGCCGGCGATAAACAGCTCGAAATTATGCCGCTGCTCCGGCCCTTCGGTCTGGTCATGGTTATCCTCTGGTGGCCCACATTTACACGCGTCATCGCCTTCCCTACAGAAATTGTCGAAAGCAGGACAGAGGCCATGTTTGACGGGAGTCAGACTGAGGTAAATAACTTGAGGCTCCAGCGTGCAAAACTGATGGTAGACGTTTCCGATCAGCTCCTAACCGTACAGGCAGAAACAGAAACAGCCAAAACCGAAGCAGACACCTGGTATGGAAAAGCTTGGGACTCTGTTAAATCTACCGTTAAAGAGGGTTTTGCAGAAGTATGGAATCCAATTGTAGAAATGCGTAACCGTCTACAGGCTAACCTACTATTATTGCTCTCTTCAATATTGGAAACACTAGCGGTATGGCTTCTGCGTATCTGTGTATATGTTATCTTCATTGTCCAGATTATATTTTCTACCATTCTCATTATACTTGGACCATTTGCTGTAGCAGCAAGCATAATGCCTGCTTTCCGTGATTCATTTTCAACATGGATAGCACGCTTTGTGTCAGTCAATCTATATTCTGGAATCGCTTATTTGGTCATGTACATATCTTCTCTTTTTCAGCATTATGCGATGGAGGCAGAGATCAGCAGATATCAATCACTCCTTGGCGCCTCTGGTCCTGACCTAGGGAAGCTCGTTTCATTTGCGACTTTCGGTGTCCTTTCATTTGGAATGGTCATCGGCGCGTTTGTCATCGGTGCACTTACCATGCTTACAGTGCCGAGTATTTCGACATGGATCATCTCTACCAGCGGAATTTCATCAGCCGCATCCTCTATGGGGCGGGGTGCCTCCTCAATGGCCAGAACAGCAAGAAAAATATTGACCAAACTTTAACAAATGAAACAAAAATGATTATCAAAAATATTGAATCCAAAGTACGACTGGCAACTTTTCTCTCCGCAGGATGCCTTATCGCAGCTGTATTGATGGTACTGGCCGTCTCGTTCTTTTCCTACCGCCAGGTTGTTAACGCACGCAAAAGTATCTATATCTTGGACGCTGCAAATTTTCCCATGTCAGCCAGACAGACTGACGTACAGATGAACCGGGAAGCGGAATACCGATCCCATATCGGAAGGTTTCATAGTCTCTTTTTCTCCATGACACCCGATGATAGGTTTATAGAATATCAGATGAAGCAGGCTATGTACCTGATAGATGAGAGCGGAGCCCACCAATACAATAACCTAAAGGAAAAAGGTTTCTTTAGTTCCATCCTCTCCTCCAGTGCCGTACTCACCATACGGACTGATAGCATCTATCTCGATATGCCAAAACATTACTTCCGTTATTATGGAACACAAAAAATTGACCGTCGCAGTTCTACCATTACCCGTTCGCTGATTACAGAAGGCTATCTAAATGACCTGGAATTCCGTTCAGAAAATAACCCTCATGCTGTCTTGATAACAAGATGGAAAACCCTTGAAAACAAAGACCTGCAAAATGTCCAAAAAAACACTTTCTGAACATATTAATCCCCCTGGCGACAATACGGACATTTTAAGGCGTTTGGGCAGGGTGGTAATTCTGATCCGTCAAATTTGCAAACGTTATCCTGCACATGTTCTCTGCGGCATGCTCACCTGTATCATCGTTTCAGGAATTCTTGCTTTTACCGTCATGCGTAGCAGTTCTCCACGGACTCTGCCTATTTATCCAAAACTGCCCCTAGTGGGTTCAATGGATGGAATCGGCGAGGCAATCGGGACTTATGGGACACTACAGAATGTCCTGTCAATTCAGGATACCATAGCTGCCATAATAAATAAAGATAGCCTGGACAAAACAGACAGCCTTCGCCTAGTGGAAGCATTAAAACGTTTCGAGCAGTTGCAGCGCTCAATCTATAAACAGGGAAATAAGAAATAAGAACAAACTGCCCAGGTCTAAACTTTGCTTATAAATGCAGCCAAATGGCTAGTAGATCAACATAATAGGCCCCTTGCCACGCAATATTACAATCCAAAATTTAACCAATACTTAGAGATGAAAATAGATTTCAGAAAACCGCGGTATGTCATACCGCTCATCCTGCTGCCTTTTTTATGCGTTTTTTTTTATGCATACAAAAGTAGCTTCGGAAAAGAACAACCTGTACTAGCTGGAAAGGATTCGCTGCAAACCAATCTGGTCGGCGTTTCCGACCAGGTACGGAAAAGTACACTTTCTGATAAGCTGGAAGCCTATCGCAATCAATATAAACAGGCAGATGGCTACACCGCTATTGGCCATATCAATGAAGAACAGCCTACTGAAGAAAAGTTGGGAACACTCTATAACGATAGAGAAAAAAGAATGCTGGACTCCATTGACCATGAAATCAAGAACAGATACGGAACCGGCACAAAGCGAAGTTTTCCGGACGCAGCACCAAGAAACTATTCTCATGACCAAAATGAACAAGACAGAGCTCTGGCTGAAGCAATAGCATCAGTGAAACAACCCTACCATCAGGTTGTTAGCGTCCCGCAAAAAAAAGAACCCGATCCCATGGAACTCTTTCGAAAACAGATGGAACTGGTCGACAGTATGGGAAAGGCCAATGATCCCGAATACAAACAGCAGCAACAGTTAAAAAAATCACGTGAGTTTGAAAAAGAAAACCAGCATGAGCCTATTCTCTCAGTCAACAAGGCTTCCCCATCCTATGCCATCTTCAATACCATAAAACCGCAGGTGGAAGAAACCTTTATAACCGCTATCGTCGACCAGGACATTAAAGGTTATTCGGGAACACGGCTTAGGATAAGATTACTTGAAGACATGATGGCCGGCAGATTTCTGATAAAAAAGGGAACCTATATTTATGCGCTCATCTCCGGATTTTCGGGACAGCGGGTTAACCTGTCCATAACATCGATTATGAACGGACAGCACATCCTTCCCGTTAAACTGGACGTTTACGATCAGGATGGTCTTCCGGGATTATACGTTCCGGCATCCGCATTCCGTGATTTTACAAAAGAACTCGGTGGAAACGCCAGTCAGGGTATTACACTGCAACAGATGGCAGAAAATAATAGTCAGCTGGTCATGAGCATGGTACAGAAAGTGTTCCAGTCCACCAGTACAGCACTTAACAAGGTGATCCGCCAGAACAAAGCAAAGATAAAATACAATACACTGGTCTACCTAATCGATGCGCAGCAACTGAAAAATAATCAAAAAAACTATTAATCCTGATTTTACATGAAAACATTGATCTTAATACTATCCCTCTTATTCGCCGCGCTCCAACCACAGGCGCAACAGCATGCCGGCATCTACCGTGATCAGCTTCCGGACATTATCATCGACAGTAACAGTTCCCTCCATATCATTTCTCCTGAACCTATCCGCTATGTCGATGTCCCCTCCCATTCGGTCATAGGTGACCTTCCTGAAGAAAATGTACTGCGATTAAAATGGGTGACCGATTCCAATGACCATAATTCCGAAAGAGACTCCTATTTAGGGATCATTACAGTTATTGGAGAAAGTTATATTGCCCAATTCCAGCTCCACCGCTCAGCAGGAATATCGTACAGCAGTTTACCCGCAAGCTTCAACATCTTACCAGAACATACTCGTTCACTGGAAATTCCAGTGGAAATTACTACTCCGCAGCTGCGAAGCCACGCCTTAAGTATGCTGGCCTTAAGAAACGCTTATCCTGTCCGCAAAACTGAAAATTATGGAATCCGTGCTGAACTGAATAATGTATATACGGTAGGCGACCTGGTGTTGCTGGATATAACCTATCATAACGGGAGCAATCTATCTTTTGACATTGATGAAATGCGTTTTAAAATTGAGGACAGGAAAGTGACCAAGGCAACAAATGTGCAATCTGTTGAGATAAAGCCGGTCTGGCAGTTATATCCGCATGCCGCTTTCAAACGAACCTACCGAAATATATACGCACTCAAAAAAATCACCTTTCCGGCAAGCAAAATATTAAGTGTAGAACTTTCCGAAAAGCAGATTTCCGGCCGTACAATCACATTAAAAATCAAATATAAAGACGTTCTCAAAGCCGACCGGTTCTGACTATTCCAGTCACAATAACGCTACCTTTAAAAAGGTAATTCCCTTACTTGTTTTTTCAATTTTAGGAGTCTATGGAAGAATCCAAAGAACAGCAGGCGATACATCGTTTTCTGCAATTCGGCATCTATCTTTCTGTTGGGATTGATATACTCATGTTCATTTATGCCGAGAAAATTATCGTTCACCCACTTAGCGAAAGTTATGGTTTTTCCCACTTTCTTGAACGTATGGCCAGGATTTTCATCTACCACTATCCCATCAACAGCAAACTTTTCACCTTGATTTTGATCTGTCTGGTTTCTATTGGTACGCTGAGCAGAAAAGAAAAAGATCTAAATCCCAGGAACACGATCCTCTATCCGCTTATTGCGGGATTTATACTTTTGCCGCTAAGTATCTGGTGTTACGAAAAACAGGGGCACTGGTTTTTACCCTATACCAGCTGGTATGATCTGGGATATATTATATGTAGTTTCCTTAGCACCATCCTGCTTCACATCGCGCTTGACAACACCTCTAAGATTATTAGCTCACGGTTAGGTAAAGATAGATGGAACGTTGAAGAAGAATCTTTTATGCAGCCCACAAAACCCAAAATAACCCCTTATGCGGTAAATATTCCAATGCTCTTTTATTTCAGAAAAAAAGTACGCAAAGGATTTATCGTGATCGAGAATCTATTTCGGGGCTGTTTGATCATTGGAACTCCCGGATCAGGAAAGAGCTTCTCTATCTTCATGCCGATCATACGCCAGCTAGTTGCCCTGGAGTGGACACTCTGTGTTTTCGATTTTAAATTTCCAGATCTTGGGCAAGTAACCTATTACCATTACTTGTTAGGCAAACAGCAGGGCAAGCTGAAAGATTTTGAATTCCATGTCATCAATCTGACGGAACCCGAAAAGAGCAGGCGCATCAATCCATGGCGAAGTGACTATCTTCAAACACTTGCCGAAGCAGGAGAAACTGCCGAAGCATTGGTGGAAGCAATGAAAAAGGGGGATAAAGCTTCGGGAAGTGATCAGTTCTTCACCCAATCAGCCGTAAACTTTCTCGCTGCCTGCATCTATTTTTTTAGTAAATTCGAGGGTGGCAGATATTCAAGTTTTCCCCATGTTCTTGCTTTTCTAAACCGTTCCTATGAAGAAATATTCACCCTATTATTCAGCAATAAGGAGCTGGAATCGCTGCTTTCTCCTTTTATGACGGCATTCAAATCGCGCGCATTTGATCAGCTCGAAGGACAGGTCGGCACCTTAAAGATCTTTATCAGCCGTCTAGCAACCAAGGAAACTTTTTGGGTATTCTCAGGTGATGATTTCGACCTCAAGATTAGCGATCCCCGAGCACCTGCTATACTGATATTGGCAAGTAATCCCAATACACAAAGCACAAATTCCGCATCATATTCCGTGGTCATCAACCGGATCACCAAACTGATCAATACCCGGGGAAATATTCCTGTAGGTCTCATCGTCGATGAGGCACCGACTTTATACCTATATAAAGTCCAGGACATCATTTCCCAGGCCCGAAGTAATAGGGTTTCAGCGATATTAGGGGTTCAGGGGCTGACCATGTTCCGCCAACAGTACGGTAAGGAAACTGCTGATACGATCACTTCCATTGTCGGAAATATCCTCAGCGGTTCGATCCGCGACAAGGATGGGCTGGAATGGATGGAACGCCTTTTTGGAAAAGTCAAACAGATGGGTGAAAGCCTCTCCATTGACCGCACGAAAACATCCCTTTCCATCAATGAAAAGCTTGAACCTCTTATTCCCGCAGGCAAGATCGCCTCACTGAGAGCCGGCGAAATGGTCGGAATCCTTGCCTCCGACGCCATTGATAAATATACTGGCCAATTTGAAACTACTGCAGTCAATTGCCGCATCGACCTTGATTTGAAAGCTATAAGGAAGGAGGAAGAATCGTATCCCGAGCTACCTATATTTTATGATTTTGCCGGACGCAAAGAGGAAATCCTTTTAGAGAATTTCTACCGCATAACAGAGGAAGTTAACCAGCTGGTGTTAAAGTTCAAGCCAGCCTCTTCTCCCAGTCCCAGGTTCCAGGGCAAGTTTACCGGGAGAACCGATTTAGAAAAATAATTGACTAACAGAAGATTCGCAAAATGAACGATTTAATAGGAACAATTGTCATGGTTGATCCATCAATTACCGACTTCCGAACACATGGATCCGCAAAAATCGGCATAATTACCGCTGTTGATCCACATCAAGAAGATATTGAGGTGGAATTTATGGGACGGTGGAAAGAAAAAATTGCAGCCAGAACCTTATGGACACTTAAACCACTTGCGGAGATCCACCGCAGTTTATCCGAGAATAAACTCAAATGGACAGATAAAAAAATTATCATTCCTATTACATTCTCAGCAGAATACGGTGTCCATAATATGCAGTACCATTATTTGGAGTCACTTTTACATGGGAAAAAAACACTGGAAATAGCCGCTGAGACAGTCCAAGACCTTTTGAACCGCTACCCGCAGCAGTCTCATAGAAAGTTTGGATATGGGCGGTAAGGATGGAAAATACAGACTCTACTTTATTTTGCTCTTGCTGTTCTTAAGCAAAGTAGCTACTGCTCAAAATAACAGTCCAAAACAGATCACCCTATATTCAGCGGAAGGCGTAGCCCCACAGCAGGACAGTGCCGAAGTCCCAAAGGAGAAACTTAACTTCGAAAGGCCACAGGAACTAGGGATGCCCATTGTGGCCATGCCGCTTGCTCACTATAGTATCTCTTCTGGTTTCGGCTGGAGAACTCATCCTGTAACCGGAATACAAAGCTTCCACAATGGAATTGACCTTGCCGCAACTGCGCAGGTTGTGTATTGTATCCTACCAGGAAGAGTTGAATCAACAGGATACCACCAACATCTGGGAAAATTTGTATGTGTTGACCATGGCTTTGTTTTCAGTATCTATGGCCATCTATCCAGAATAGCAGTTATAAATGGAGAATATCTTCAGACAGGATTTCCTATTGGTATAACCGGAAATACAGGTAGAACAACGGGAGAGCATCTGCACTTTAGTATGCGCAGGAAAAACATATACATAGACCCGTGGAAGTTTTTGTATGGGCTTACTCATCGATGAAAAATTAAAACTAATCAGATTTTTATGGATAATAAATTTTTAGAAACCGATATTCCTATCGGGGAATTACGAAAACTTGGTCTTATTACGGCTGGCAAACCCGATCTCTCCAAAGAAGATATCGAAGCCTTGATCTCAGGACATAGAACGGACCTGATTACGCTCCGGGACCTGCATGGCGATGGAATCCATATACAGGAGATGCAGGCTAAATTATCGCTCCATCAAGACGAAAATGGGCATATGGCCATTCAGTTGCATCCGATATATAGAGAAGCTAAGAGACATTCACTATTGTTGGATATCGAAGCAGAACAGTTGGAACTTGGACAACTGACAAATGTTCAAAAAACCTATCAGACATCCCAGGGAAAGAAATCATGGATCATAGAATATGACCCAGAAACAAAAGAATTCATTTCCTCCGATCCAGATAAAGTTGAAGTGCCTGAAAAAATCAACAATCAAACCCTATCAGATTTGCAGAAAGATCAGTACCGTAAAGGTGGTGTTGTAAACCTGTCAGATGGTACAGTTGTACAACGTCGGGCTGCTAGCCGAGGTGGAGTTACCTCAAACAGAACCGCACTTATTTACTCAATCCTTTTGGATGGTGGTATGTCCTATCTGGTGTTAAAGGTAGCAGGCAATCTGTTAAACAGCAAAAAGCAACAGCAGGATCCATACACAGTAGGTTACAATCAAGCAATTAACGAAATGCGTGGTCAGAACAAACCAAAGATCAAAGATGAATCCAGTAGAGATCAGGAGGACAGACATACAAAGATTCACAAATTGAAATGAGAACTGACGAGGACCTTAAAAATAAACTGGAACAGCATTTAATAATTTGGTAGAATTATATTGAAGAATATCTCCACGCATACTACCGGGACTATCGAACCCTGTATGGCCAGACAACATTTCCTGTTCCATACCCAAGATGATCTGCTTTGCTTTTGCCACCTTTATCCCCATTGGAGTGCTCGACCGGGCAACAATGTCTTCACAGCATTAGGCCTTACCCCTTCCACAGATCAGTTACAGGATCTTATGAAACGATTTCCTAATGCGCGTTTTGTGGGAGTTTTTGACAATGACATTTTAGGTAACGCGCTCGATTGTAAAATCCTACTCTGGCAAAGGTCAAAAGACATTCAGTTTACCCTGTTTCAAGATCATATTCTTTTCAGTTTCAGAGGAGAAGAATATAAAGTACCTATTGCGAAATTTTCTGTAAACAGTTTCAAAACATTAACAGGTATACGGTCAACCTATCGGACTATAAAACCTAAAAAGTATATTTCTTTTATCTCCATGTTATCCCACGCTATCCCCGAGCTGTAACCACAAATAGTTTAAAATGCTCCTACTGTTAGTAGTAGCTCATTTTTTCACATTTAAAATAACTGAAATGAATGAAAACAACATTGAATACCTGAAAAAAAGCTTAGAATATCTCGGATTCGGGAAAAAGCTCAATGACGTACTGGAAAATGCCATCCGTAAGGAAATCCCCACATTTAGTCTCGGTATCGAAACAAAAATGAGACCTTTAGAAAGTAAAAATCAAAATGCCGAAAGGACTGAAACACTACAGTTCAAGATTAATTTCAACCGTTCCGGAGAAAGTGATCAATATTTCCTCAATAGCTATCTGGTCACCTTAAACAAAAAAAATGATCCAATTGTCAGGGAACAGACCTTTAACCTTGCCAGGGATCATCGTATCACCGCATTACAGGCCTACAAATTATTATCTGGCCTATCACTTGAAAAAGAAGTATACTTAAAAGGCAATAATGACCAGGTATCGCAGGCAAACGAACAAGGGCAGAAAACTCCCATATGGCTCAAACTTAATCTCGATATCACCGATGCCTATGGGAATCACCCTTTACGGACTTTCCGTCCGGAATATGGATATGATCTGGTAAAAACCCTTGCTACTTACCCTATTAAAGATATAGAATCACCTGATAAACTACAAGAGGTCCTGACGACTTTGCGCAATGGCAATTATTATCATACCGAAATGATGATCGGAAATAAAAATGTGCCAGTTTCAATTGCGGCTAATCCCCAGATAAAAACCCTTGATGTGTACGATAAAAATATGAACGAGATACGTCAGGAAAAAATCTTTCCAGAGCAGACCCAAGGAAGAAAAAGTCAGCAGGAAAAGGGAACCCCAAATAGCATCCCGAGTAATCAGGACATCGTCCAACCCTGGACTCAGGATGAAGCACAGCAAACGGGCCGCAAACGGGGACGATAAAACACTCCGATCGGTTTTATCGTCCGATGGAAACCTTAAAAAATGGTTATCAGTCATTTTACATCCCATATAGTAAGGCATTTCTAGCTAAGATAGCCCATTGTCCAAAGGAGAATGGTCGGATTCTGCCCCGGCGCAGCACGCGATTGCCGGCTGCGTACCTGCGGCATCCTCCTTCCACACACCTTTGGACACCCACACATGGAGGTCAGCAGCTGATCCCAACAAATTCCTTTACTAACTCAGCAGCTGACCACCATGCACCGCCTGTCAAAAGAATCATCTAGGATAAATTCAAAGCTCAAAACATTGACCATGAAAAAATTATTCCAACGAATAGACAGAATCCGTGCTTCCGGTTTCGCTACACTTAATCTGCCCCCCTCCTCTCCATATTACCATCTGGACGGCCAGCGCTTTAAAGTATGCCGCATGGGCAAACCTGAACTCAAATGCAGGGTAACTCTACTGGTGGAAGGGATGGAACTCGAATTTACAATTGATGATATTCTTTAACTTTTCTGATCCCACTAGATGAATAGTATTTCAAGACATACACCAATCGGTTACTATGGCGGGAAATAAAAACTCGCCACGCTCATAACTTCACCAATATCTTGAAAAAGATTCTATTGTGAGCCTTTTTTTAACGAAGCAGTAATTCCCTTCACAGAAAGTCCTTCACATATCGAACTTATTTGAGGTGCCGAAATGGAAATAACCTTTCTTGATAAAATCGAAATAGCATAGAAACAATATGGAAAATACCTTTGATACACTTTGGAACAAACTTAGTGAATTATATACCCACGGAAAAGAAATAGGGTTATCCTTGGAAGAATCCGTCATTTATGGAGTTGAATATTCAGATGAATGGCCATTCGATGATGACAGTCCTTTTGAAGATCAGGAGGTTTATAATGGCTAACAACAAAATAAAATCGCTCCATGAACAGATCGCCGCCGATCTTATAGAAAGATTAAAAAAAGGCACCGCCCCCTGGCAAAAAACCTGGAACAGCAGCACCCCTGGTTTTGAATTTCCTTATAATGCCATAACTGGAAAGCGTTATAAAGGCATAAATATCTTTTCACTCCTTTCTGCCGAAAGAGATGATCCCAGATGGATGACATTCAAACAGGCCGCCTCCAAAGAATGGCAGGTCCGAAAAGGAGAAAAGGCCCATTTGGTACAGTATGTAAAAACACATAACCTTATAAACCAGTTGGATGAAAAAGGAAAGAAAATATTGGATGTAAACGGTAAGCCGATAAAAATAGCAGTTCCGCTTGATAATGCAATGGTCACAGCGGCATGGGTATTCAACGCAGAGCAGATAGACGGCATTCCTCCGCTTGCAAAAATAGAAAAGCTCGATTCAAACTGGGATCCCATCACAGCAGCAGAAGAACTAGTCTTAGCAACAGAAGCAACAATTTTTCATGAAATGGGAGATCGGGCATTTTATAATCTGACAACCGATAGGATCACTATGCCGCTTAAAGAACAGTTTTCAGCACCAGAACTTTATTATGGAACTTTATTACATGAACTGTCACACTGGACAGGACACAATACCAGACTCGACCGATCTTTATTTAACAGATTCGGTACTGAGGCTTATGCCCGGGAGGAATTACGGGCCGAGATCGCATCCATGCTCATCGGTCAGGAATTGAAGATAGGTCATGATCCCGGCCAACATGCCGCCTATGTCAAAAGCTGGATACAGCTCCTCTCCGATCACCCTTTTGAAATTCATTCAGCTGCGGCTGACGCTGAAAAAATATTAAAATATCTGTTGACTTTTAATAGGAAGCTTGAAATAAATAAGTCAACTACCCTGGAAAATAATTTAGACCAAAGCAGTTTATTGACAAAAAAATCAGATCTCTTCATTGGGGATCAGATAGCCTACAACGATAACGTCTATAAAGTTACAGGACAATTAAAAAAAGGTAGGTTTAGGATAGAGGACTTAAATAATGGCAGGTCATTCCCCCTATCAAAAAGTGATGGCCTATATACCTCCCTTATCAACTGCAAATGGCAATCTGAACAGGCTAAATTAGGCTCAAACTCTTTAAAAGAACCAAAAATACCAACGGTGCAAAAAAGATAATCAAACCCAGTTGCCATAAGGCAGACTCTAGCAAGTTCCTAGCTTAATGTGCAATTATAAACCAATGATCATGAAACCCAAAGAGCCACCCCTATTTGACAATTCCCGCTCCTATTATCATGGAACAGATGCTTCCTTTGAAAAATTTGAAGATATATACAAGGGAAGCAATACGGGATGGGATAATACGAAACATGGTTTTTTCTTCGCTGACAAAGAAGAAAATGCATTACTTTTCGGTAACATCCTCATCGCAGCATACCTCGATATTAAAAAGCCCATTGACTTTCGGCTCCATTCAATATTCTCCTTGGAAAACCAGGCTTCCCTAATCTGGGAAATCCTATCAGCTCAGCAGCTCGATGCAAAAAAAGCGCTCAGAAAACTAAATAAAGAAATTGGACTTGGAGAAATTGAAGAAATGTACGATAGTTTGGATAGTGAAGATTAAGCTGCGCCTGTTTGTTTAGACAGAAATTTCTAATTTTTATATAGTATTTTCTGTTTTAGGGCTGAAAATGGAAATAACTTTTTGGCTCTTGAAAGCCTAAAAAA